>JANLUW010000267.1:0-6638 GCA_031363645.1 Rhizobacter sp.
TGTTCTGCGCGTAGTCGATCGCCAGCTGAACGGTGGTGATCTTCACGGCCTCTTCGTCGGGAATCTCGATCCCGAACTCGTCTTCGAGCGCCATCACCAGCTCGACAGTGTCGAGCGAGTCAGCACCGAGGTCGGCGACGAAGGCTTTGTCGTTGATGACATCGGCCTCTGGAACGCCAAGTTGCTCGGCAATGATTTTTTTGACACGTGATTCGATATCGCTCATGAACACCTCCGGGAGAGTTTACAGAAACAGCCAAGGATACTACGGCTTCCAAGGTGTCGGCTCTAAGACACTCGGCCGTCCGCCGGGCGGGCCGTCCGGCGGGACGCGGCGAACGGCCGCATCATGGAGTGGCGTTGCCGCCACCCCCTCGTGATTTCCTTAATTCATGAACATGCCGCCGTTGACATGCAGCTCGCTGCCCGTGATGTAGCCGGCGTTCGGCGACGCCAAAAACGCCGCCGCGTGAGCGATGTCGCTCGCGTGGCCGAGGCGGCCGATCGGGATCTGCGCTATCAGCGCGGTCGACTGGGCCGGCGACAAGCCCTTGGTCATGTCGGTCTCGATGAAACCCGGTGCGATGCAGTTGACCGTGATGCCGCGGCTGCCGAGCTCGCGCGCGAGCGACCGCGTCATGCCCGCCACACCGGCCTTCGCGGCCGCGTAGTTCGCTTGCCCCGCGTTGCCGCTCGCACCGACGACCGAAGTGATGTTGACGATGCGGCCGTAGCGCTGCTTCATCATCGGCCGCGTGACGGCGCGGCTGACGCGGAACACCGCTTTCAGGTTGGTATCGATCACCGCATCCCAGTCGTCGTCTTTCATGCGCATCGAGAGCATGTCGCGCGTGATGCCGGCGTTGTTGACGACAACATGCAGGCCGCCGTGTTCTTTCAGGATCGCGTCGACCGCGGCATCGATGCCGGCACCGTCGTTGACGTCGAGCGTGACGCCCTTGCAGCCAGGATAGGCCGCGAGCGCTTCGGTGATTGCGGCCGAGCCGGCATCGGTGGTCGCGGTGCCGACGACCTGCATGCCCTGCTTCGCGAGTTCGAGCGCGATCGCGCGCCCGATGCCACGCGAGGCCCCGGTGACGAGCGCGACCTGCCCAGCCATTTGCACGTCGGTTGTCATGCCAACAACGCCTTGGTTTCAGCGAGCGTGGCCGGGTCGAACACGGCCCCGCTGATCGCCTCGGCGTCGATGCGCTTGATGAGGCCGGCCAGCACCTTGCCCGGCCCGCATTCGATGATGTGCGTGACGCCGCGTGCGCGAATCGCCCGCACCACCTCGACCCAGCGCACCGGACCGCAGGCCTGCCGGCGCAATGCATCGCGAATCGCGGCCGCATCGGTCGGCGTCTTCACGTCGATGTTATTGACCACGTCGATCATCGGCGCGGCGAAATCGGTTTCGGCCAGCCGCCCCTTTAAGCGATCGGCCGCTGGCTTCATCAAGCTCGAATGGAACGGTGCCGACACCGGCAGCGGCAACGCACGCCTGGCGCCATTCGCCATCATGACTTCGCAAGCCTTCTCGACACCGGCCCAGGTGCCCGAAATCACGGTCTGCTTCGGGTCGTTGAAGTTGACGGCTTCGACCACTTCACCGGTCGCAGCGGCAACTTCGGCGCAGCCGTCGATCACCGCTTGCGCCTCCAACCCCAAAATCGCCGCCATCGCGCCTACGCCCACCGCCACCGCGCCCTGCATCGCCTGCGCGCGGTAACGCACCAGCGGCAGCGCATCGGCCAGGCTCAGCGCACCGGCGGCGACCAGCGCGGTGTACTCGCCCAGCGAGTGGCCGGCGACCACGCTGGGCATCATGCCGGTCTCGGCCATCCAGGCGCGGTAGCACGCGACGCCCGCGGTCAGCATCGCCGGCTGGGTGTTGGTGGTCAGGTCAAGCTGTTCATTCGGGCCGGCGTGGATCAGCGTGGCCATGTCTTCACCGAGCGCGTCCGAGGCTTCCTGCAACGTGTGGCGAACTGCGGCGTCGCCGCCCCACGCATCGAGCATGCCGACGCTTTGCGAGCCTTGGCCGGGAAATACGAACGCGAACGTTGTCATCGATGTGCTGTGCTCGCTGTTGCCAGCGAACGCGGTGTGTTGGAGTGGAAGACCCGGGGTGGGTGGCATTGTCGGAGCGACAGAACGCTCAGAGATCGAGCAGCACCGCACCCCAGGTGAAGCCGCCGCCCACGCCTTCGAGCAGCACGGTGTCGCCGGGCAATATCTTGCCGCTGCGCACCGATTCATCGAGCGCGAGCGGGATCGATGCGGCCGAGGTGTTGCCGTGCTGATCGACTGTGACGATCACCTTGTCGAACGGCAGCTTGAGGCGCTTGGCCGTGCTCTGCAGGATGCGGATGTTGGCCTGGTGCGGAATCAGCCAGTCGACATCGGCAACGCTGCGGCAGGCTTTGTCGAGCACCGATTTGGCCACGTCGTACAACACGCCGACGGCGAGCTTGAACACCGCCGGGCCGTCCATCTTGAGCAACGGGTCACCGAGGATCTGCCCGCCCGAGACCGTGCCCGGCACGCAAAGGATGTCGACATGGCGGCCATCGGCGTGCAGCTCGCTGGCCAGAATGCCCGGCGTATCGCTGGCTTCCAACACGACCGCGCCGGCGCCGTCGCCGAACAGCACGCAGGTGCCGCGGTCCTTAAAATCTAGGATGCGCGAAAACACTTCGGCGCCGATCACGAGGGCCTTCGTGGCCGCACCGGTGCGGATCATCGAATCAGCGATCGTCAGCGCATAGACGAAGCCCGAGCACACCGCCTGCACGTCGAACGCGGCACCGCCGACGACACCCAGCTTTTGCTGCACCAGGCACGCGGCCGACGGAAACACCATGTCGGGCGTGCTGGTCGCGACGATGATCAGATCGATGCTCGCGGCATCGACATCGGCAGCTTCGAGCGCACGGCGCGCGGCGGCCACGGCCAGGTCGCTGCTACCCACATCGGGCTCGGCGAAATGACGCGCGCGAATGCCGGTGCGCTCGACGATCCACTGATCGGAAGTCTCGATGCCGTCGACTGCCAACTGCGCTGCCAGCATGTCGTTGGTCAGGCGTTTGGGCGGAAGGTAGCTGCCGGTGCCGGTGATGCGGGTGTAGCGGGTCGAGAGGGATGTCATGCAGAGCGTGCGATGTCTGGCGCCGTCGTGTTGCGAGCGATACCTTCACCCGGGACAGCCGCCACGGGCATCGCGGCGAGCGATTCGAGGATCCGATCATGGACCCGATCAAGCAGGCCGTTTCGGGCCGCATCATAAGCCCGGTTCAGCGCCTGCTCGAAGGCGAAAGCGTCGGCCGAACCGTGGCTTTTGAACACCAGCCCGCGCAGGCCCAGCAGCGCTGCGCCGTTGTAGCGCCGGTGGTCCACGCGCCTCTGCAGGCGCCGCAAGACCGGCAGCGCGACCAGCGCCGCGAGCTTCGTGAACGGGCTGCGCGTGAACTCTTGTTTGACGAACTTCGACAGCATCGAGGCCAAGCCTTCGGAGGTCTTGAGCGCCACGTTGCCCACGAAGCCGTCGCAGACGACGATGTCGGTCGTGCCTTTGAAAATGTCGTTGCCCTCGACGTTGCCGTGGAAGTTCAGCATGCCGCTCACCGCCGCCATGCGCAGCAACTCGCCGGCCCGCTTGATCGTTTCGCTGCCCTTGATCGCCTCTTCGCCGATGTTGAGCAGGCCCACGCTAGGGTTCGACTTGCCTTCGACGGCCGCGACCAGCGCGCTGCCCATGACCGCGAACTGCAAAAGGTGCTCTGCCGTGCAGTCGACGTTCGCGCCCAGGTCAAGCACGGTCGTGCCGCCGTCGCGCTCGTTCGGCAATACGGTCGCGATCGCGGGACGGTCGATGCCTTCGAGCGTCTTGAGCACATAGCGCGAGACCGCCATCAGCGCGCCGGTGTTGCCGGCTGATACGCACGCGTGCGCCGCGGCGACGCCGCTCGCATCGGGCTTGACCTGGCTCACGGCGACGCGCAATGAAGAATCCTTCTTGCGGCGCAACGCGACCTCGATCGCGTCGTCCATCTCGACCACCTCGGTCGCGTTGACGACGCGGCAGCGCGCCCAGCCTGCAGCCTCGACGAGTGCCTCAGCGCGGCCGACCAGAATCAGCTCGGCATTGGGGTGATTTGCAAGGAACACACGGCAGGCCGGCAGCGTGGCCGACGGGCCGTGATCGCCGCCCATGCAGTCCACCGAGAGACGAACGATGCCGGCGATCGGCACGGATACAGACCCGAGCAGCGGTGTCACACTCATATCAGCGCGCAGGTTGGCGCCACGCAAACACCAATACCCTGCGCTGCGCAACAGCGGAGGTCAGGCGATGAAGCAGGATCAGAGGTGACTCGAAGCACGGACCGTGTGCGCGGAAGACGCGACCGGCTCGATGCGCGTAGACGGTGTGGCCTTACGCGTCCGCCTTGGTCTTGAGTACCTTGCGGCCACGGTAGAAACCGTTTGGGCTGATGTGGTGGCGCAGGTGCTGCTCGCCGGTGGTCGGCTCGATGGCAGTGCCCGGCGTGTCGAGAGCGTAGTGGGCACGGTGCATGCCGCGCTTCGACGGGGACTTCTTGTTCTGTTGGACGGCCATGAAAATCTCCTGGGCCCGCTCGGGCCGGCGCTGAAAAGAGGACTCGGCGCGCGGTGTCTCGCTCGGGGTGGGTCACTCGGGAATTGCGGGGGCGTTGCACTGCTCGTGTGAATCGAAAGATTTGACAAGCTGCGTGCGCAAGAAAGCCTGAGAGTCTAGCATGGCACTACCTCGACTCCCTCTCCCTCTGGGAGAGGGCTGGGGTGAGGGCGCAATGTCAACCAGGCGGCTCTGAACGCTTGAGCGCCGCCAGCGCCGCGAACGGATTCGGCTTGTCGTCGACCACGTCCGCTTCACCGGCCGGCGCCACCAGCGGCACGGGGCAAACGGCGTGCCGCGGCACGATCGGCAATGCGAGCAGCAACTCGTCTTCGAGCAACTCGCGCAGATCGAGCGCGCGGGTCAGTGCGAGCACGTCGTCTTCGCTGTCGGTGTCGAGCTGCGCGGCAGCATCTTCACCATGCACGAACAGAAAGCTGCGCTCGATCGCGAGTGCCACGTCGACCGGCTTCAGGCAGCGTTGGCATTCGAGTGGCAAATCGGTCGCAGCAACGATGTGCAGCCACACCTGTGCCGCGCCACCCCGCATTGCACGTGCCTCGCCCCGCGCGCGCCACGCCACCGAGCCTCCGGCGGCGGGTAACGCGTCGGCCACGGCAGATTCCATCAGGCGGTCGAATCGCGTCAATGACCAATGGCCTTCGAGTTCGCCGGCGGCCTTGGCGAACGCGGTCACGTCGAGGCATAGAGGGTCGAAATCGCGCAGGCTCATCGCCTCAGTGTACGGCGCAGGCGAGAATCGAAACATGAGCACGCGACCGACATTGATCCTGGGTTCGACCTCGCGCTACCGGCGCGAATTGCTCGAGCGATTGCGCCTGCCGTTCGAGGTGCGCTCGCCCGAAGTCGACGAGACGCCGCGGCCCGGCGAGGCACCCGCCGCGCTCGCGCAACGCCTCGCACTGGCGAAGGCGCAGGCGGTTTCGGCGCAGTTTCCGGATGCCGTCGTGATCGGCTCCGACCAGGTCGCCGACCTCGACGGCGAACCCATCGGCAAGCCCGGCACGCACGAGCGCGCAGTGGCGCAATTGCGTGCGATGCGCGGGCGCAGCGTCGTGTTCCAGACCGCCGTGGCGGTGATGCGCGTCTCGACGGGTTACGTGGGCACGGCGCTCGCGCCGGTGACGGTGCGGTTTCGGCAGCTCAGCAATGCCGAGATCGAGCACTACCTCCGCGCCGAGCAACCGTATGACTGCGCTGGCAGCGCCAAGAGCGAGGCGCTCGGCATCGCGCTGCTCGATGCGATCGAATCCGACGACCCGACCGCCCTCGTCGGCCTGCCGCTGATCCGCACCTGCATGCTGCTCCGCGCGGCGGGCATCGACCCGTTGCTGCCGACATGAACAAGTCGACCGGCGTGCTCTGCCTGATCCCGAACACGCTCGATTTCGGAACCCCCGCCGAAGCCAGCCCGATCGACGACGTGCTGCCCGCATCGGTGATCCGCACCGCAGCACGCCTGACGCACTGGGTCGCCGAGAACGCCAAGACGACGCGAGCGTTCTTGAACCGCATCGACAAGGTCGTGCCGCTCGCACTGCCGTTGCAGGCGATCGCGATCGTCGAGTTGCCGCGCCCGCCGAAGGGCTCGAACACGTTGCCCGCACCCGGCCTCGCCGCCCTGCTAGCCCCCGCGTTTCAAGGCCACGACCTCGGATTGATTTCAGAAGCTGGCCTACCGGCGGTGGCCGACCCGGGCGCAGCACTGGTGCAGGCGGCTCACGCAGCAGGCATCGAGGTGATCGCGCTTGCCGGCCCGAGTTCATTGGTGTTGGCACTTGCCGCCAGTGGCTTGAACGGCCAGAGCTTCGCGTTCGTCGGCTACATCCCGGTGCCGGCCGATGAGCGGGCGGCGCGCATCCGCGCGCTCGAAACGACGTCGCGGCGCGACGCCCAGACCCAACTACTGATCGAGACGCCGTATCGAAACGTCGCCTTGCTCGAAGCCCTGCTCGCC
>JANLUW010000272.1:0-2982 GCA_031363645.1 Rhizobacter sp.
CGATCTTCGACCAGCCATAGAAGCTGACGCAAAAAGCGTCGTCTTCGAGCACTCGGTACATCTCCCGATACGCCGGCACCAGCCACTCGCTGTTGTCATCGTTCATCACGGTACGCCCGCTCCGGTCGCGGTAGTTCACGAGGTAGGGCGGGTCCGTCAGGATCAGATTCACGCATCGGCTGGGAAAGCTGCTCATCACGTCGATGCAGTTGCCTCGGATCACGCGCTGGCCCTTTTGATTCGTCGTCATTGGAAAGTCCTTTCGAGGTTGAAAACCGGAAGACGGCGTGTGATTTACCGATCCTCTCGCTCGGACTTCCTTGCTCCGCCTCGGGGCGGCGGGGGTGGGGGGTTTTCTTTGATGCGGCCGAAGCAGTGAGCCAGGTTGACTTGGCCCACCGCTTGGATCCCCCCACAAGTCCCCCCTCACACCTGCAGGGGGCGCTTGTGGGGGGTGCGGTGGGCCCGCCTGGCGATGGCCGCCCCTTTTTCGCCGTGCAGGACGCGCGTAGCGCGTTCAGCTCGGCGATGTGAACTCGTGGCCGCGTCTCTGCGGCAGCCGTGTCAGCTTGCCTGGCACGGTGGTCGAGCGGCCATGAGCCAGTGACAGTCTTGTCTGTTGGCTTCGCTTCAAAGGCCAGATTTCAAACGACGGCAGGTTCGGGCCCTTGGGATGGCGACCGACGCTACTTCTCAGGTCTCCGCCGGCTTAGATGGCAAGAAGTGGACTTCCTCTCGGGTTCACGAACGAGATAACGATTTGCCGCGAAGTCCCTCTAACCGACCACCACCTATTGCCTATCAGCAGACCGATGTATCCAAAATTTGGATGACTGCTTCAGACTGGATGCTGACGCTCAGACTTGGCGGGCGAATATCGGCGGGCGCCCATACCTGACGTTGGCCAGTCCATAGGGCGGCTGTCCGCTGTACCTCCGAACTTGACGTTCGACGGCGGCAGGGCGCATAGGCGGGTTAGCCAGTCGGGGACGATGTTGGGTCAACGACTGCTCCCACTGGCGGCGAACGGTCGCTGCCGACCCAATCCGGACATCCAGCCGTTCAAACCGCTAGCCAGAAAGCGGTACGTCGCAGGGAAGACGGAAGCCTCGAGAGCCCGCTGCCGGTTCTTGCACCAACTCGTCAGCGAACTCGAAGCGAAGCCGCCCGGGGCAGTGCTGGCGGGAGCCGGCGCGCGGGTCGATATTCCGTCACCCGAGGAGGCAACGTCCAGGTTCTGACAGTCGCGTCGATTCGCGCTGCATCCTCCGGCGTCAGGTCGTTAGAGTGCCCATGCGCCGCCACTACGCGAGCGACCGCGTCAGGAGGTGCGATGTCTTGGCGAAGATGCATCAGCCGCACGGCAAAGTGGCCTGGCCATTGGTGAGTTGAGGTGCCTTAACTCATCAAAACGACGATTAGCGAGGCGTCGTCAAGCGTCTGCAGGACGAAACCGCTGCGCGATGTTGGATTAAGCCCGTCCTGTGCGCCACCGAGCAAAGCCTTCACCCTACGAAGAATGTCTGGTCCACCGGCGTAAAGCGGCCGATCACGACCGCGCCGTTGAACCCCTCAAAGACCCTGCTTGGAGCACAGCGCGCACACGAAAAAAAGCCCCGACGAGCGGGGCTTGGTGGCTGGATAGCCGGACGTTCAAGCTTGCTGCTTGCGACGACGGGCCATGAAGCCGACGACGCCCAGACCCGCGAACATCAGTGCGTACGTGCCGGGTTCCGGAACCGGCGGAGTCATGCCGGTGGCGCCGACCTGACCCGTGTTGGCGCCGGAGATCACGTCCGCCGTGAAGAAAGCGCTCGGCTTGCCGCCCGTGCTGAGGAAAGCGAAGTCAGCCAGTGTCGCGTTGGCCACGGTGAAAGTGAGTGGCGGAGTTTTCGCGCCGGGCGCGCCGTTCTGGCAGTTCGTGCAGTAGATGCCAAAGTTGAAATCACCGAACGGGCTGCCGGTGGCGTCAGCCCCCACAGTGAATGCCCCGCCGCTGCCGGACGTGATGCCCGAGATGTCGCCGACTACTACGCCAGCGGCATTGAAGCCGAAGAGGACATGGCTGTTCGCGTTTCCGGTAGTCACGAAGCTGAATGTGGGCGCCAGCGTGATGCT
This sequence comes from Rhizobacter sp., assembly GCA_031363645.1. GTDB lineage: Bacteria > Pseudomonadota > Gammaproteobacteria > Burkholderiales > Burkholderiaceae_C > LMDS01. Next base: position 2,119 of record JANLUW010000272.1, read on the forward strand.
GAAGTCGACGCTCGTCCCGTCCTGGGTCAGCGAGACCGTGCCGTAGTTGCCCGGGGTTGCGAACGCGGAGCCGCCGTTGTCGAGTGTGTAATCGATCGCGAGCGCCGGCAGGGCCATCGACGACAGCCCGAACGCTGCAGCGGCACTAAGAAGATTAAGGGAAAACTTCATCGAGAAACTCCTAGGAATGTTGGTCGCCGCTCACCACATCCGCGGATGGAGATGTGGATTCGGCATGAAAGAATTGTGCGGAAATACACCGGCGCGCGGTCCCCCCGGCTCATGGGGTTTCGATGTGGCGCGCAGTGGGCGAACGTTCGCTGGACTGCTCGGCTTCAGGTCGAAAAAATCTCCGAGCCCATTCTGTAGGCCGCAGATCGGATGCCCTGCTGGGGTGGGGCGTCGTTCGGGCGATCTCGATAGCCTCCGCCAGTGTCAGTGGCCGTCGAAGTGGCTCACTGTCTCAAGACGCGTTTCACACCGGGCGGCCAGGACGGCGGCGCGGCATGCTGACCTGCGGATTCGATGGATCTGGGTCTGATGCGTTCCGCGCGGTCGCGACGGACCGCCACGAAGCTGACGGTCCCCAAAGGCAGATGGCCGAGGGCTGCCGTAAGCCGACTGGCCGCACACCTGCCCTTCAAGTTAAGGGGTCGCCGCTGCGAAGGTGGGGCCCGCGCAATAGTAGGGCGCCGACTGACTGCTGTCTGGCCGCGCCGCGTGCAGCGTCGCCCGCGCTTCCAGGCCGCATTGGTTATGCTTTGACGCTATGAATATCCGCCTGATCTACATGAGCAAAGCGGTCGGCGCCCAGACGAGCGAGCTGTCCGAGTCGATCCTTCGCCAAGCCCACGCCTGGAACAC
>JANLUW010000297.1:0-16884 GCA_031363645.1 Rhizobacter sp.
AACGACCGGACATGGCCGGCAAGCGCCGACGAAATGCGAATTCGATTTCTGCCGGTCAGCCTCGAAGTAGATCAAGGGACTGTTCCCTATAAACCTGACCTTCCGAGGACCGATCCACTGCTGGCGCCATCAATTTCCGGTTCGGCTTTGATTGGCGCGTGCTCGGCAACGGCCTTGGCAATATCAACAACGTCGCCAACCGGGGAGTACGGACGACCGTAGACTATCGCTGAATCAAAACAACGGCGACACGACATGCTGGACATTAAAGACGACAAGACCGACACGCAGACCCACGACATGACCGGTCGTTGCCCATTTGGCGGCGACCGGGTCGGGGGCGCATTGGGCACACCCCCTGCGCTGTCGGATTGGTACCCGAACCGCTTGAAGGTCGAGCAGCTCCACGCGAACGGTCCGCAGGCCGATCCGCTCGGCGCGGACTTCGATTACGCCGCCGCCTTCGAGACGATCGACTACGCAGCACTGAAACAAGATATCAAGGCGTTCCTGACGACGTCGGTGGCTTGGTGGCCGTCGGACTATGGCAATTACGGTCCGCAGATGATCCGCATGGCGTGGCACGCCGCAGGCACCTACCGCATCGCCGATGGTCGTGGTGGTGCGGGCGAGGCGCTGCAGCGCTTTGCGCCGGTCGAAAGCTGGTGGGACAACGGCAACACCGACAAATCGCGCCGCCTGATCTGGCCGATCAAGCAGAAGTACGGCAGCGCGCTGTCGTGGGGCGACCTGATGGTCCTGACCGGCAACTGCGCGCTCGAGATCATGGGCTTTCCAACGTATGGTTTTGCGGGCGGCCGCCGTGACGCTTGGGAAGCCGACACCAGCACCTATTGGGGCCCCGAGGTGTGGGACGCGGGCGCCGCGAACTCCCCCGACGCTATGGTCATGCGCGACAAGCGCTGGCGAGGCCAGAACGGCGATGCCGACTACGACCTTGAGAACCCGCTGGCCGCCAGCCACTCGGCTTTGATCTATGTCAACCCAGAGGGTCCTTATTCGAAGGGCGATCCGATGGGGTCTGCACGTGACATCCGCACCACCTTCACGCGAATGGCCATGAACGACGAAGAGACGGTAGCGCTGATTGCTGGGGGGCACGCCTTCGGCAAGAGCCACGGCATGGTGCCGGCCAAACGCATCGGTCCGCCGCCGGAGATCGCGCCGATGCAGGCCATGGGTCTGGGTTGGCACAACCCGGAAGGCAGCGGGGCCGGCGAATTCACGTCGACCAACGGCATCGAAGGCAGCTGGACGCCCCACCCCACGCAGTGGGATAACGACTACCTCGAGAACCTGTTCAACTTCGAGTGGCAGCAGACCAAGAGCCCGGCCGGGGCGCTGCAGTGGACACCCGCAGATCCGAATGCGCCCAAGACCCCCGATGCGCACGTCCCCGGGCAGATGAACCCCTTGATGATGATGACCAGCGACATCGCGCTGAAGACCGACCCCGCCTACCGCGCGGTCTGCGAGAAGTTCCTGAACGACTTCGACGCGTTTACGCAGGCGTTCTCGAAGGCCTGGTACAAGCTGACGCACCGCGACATGGGTCCCCGTGAGCGCTATCTGGGCCCGGAAAAGCGCAACGAGAACGGGCTACTCTGGCAGGACCCGATCCCGCCCGCCGACCACGGCGTGATCGGCGCAGGCGACGTCGCGGCGCTCAAGCAGCAAATCATGGCCGCCGGCGTTTCGGTGTCGGATCTGGTGTTCACGGCCTTCTCGGCGGCCGCCACCTACCGCAACAGCGACAAGCGCGGTGGTGCCAACGGCGGGCGGCTGGCGCTGGCGCCGCAGAAGGACTGGGTTGTCAACCGGCGCACCGTGCCCGTGATCGGCGCGCTGAAAGGCGTGATGACGGAATTCAACGGTAAACAATCGGGCGGCCTGCGCGTGTCGCTGGCCGACCTCATCGTGCTGGGCGGTTGCGCGGCACTCGAGAAGGCGGCCGCCGATGCGGGCGTCCAAGTGTCGGTTCCGTTCACCCCGGGCCGGCGCGACACCACGCAGGAACTCACCGACATTGAAATGTTCAATTGGCTGAAGCCGCTGGTCGACGGTTTCCGCAATTACACGGACGACCAGTTCGCAAACATGGCGCCGGGCGTCGCGCCGGAAGAGATGTTCCTCGACAAGGCGCATCTGCTGGCCCTGACCGCGCCTGAATGGGTCGCACTGGTAGGCGGGATGCGCGTGATGGGCGCCAACCATGACGGGTCGGCCCGCGGTGTTTTCACCGACCGCGTCGGCGTGCTGTCGAATGACTTCTTCCGTGTGCTGACCAGCGTTGATCACGAGTGGAAGCCGGCGGATGACAAAGCGCTGGCCTTCTCGATCGTCGATCGCGCCACGGGAAAGCAGCGGTTCGAGGCCAGCCGCTGCGATCTGGTCTTCGGCTCGAACAGCCAGTTGCGCGCGGTGGCCGAGGTGTATGCGGGCAGCGATGGGCACACACGCTTCGTCAGGGACTTCGTCAAGGTCTGGGACAAAGTGATGATGCTTGACCGTTACGAGACTCGCCAATAGACAGGGCGCTAGGTCTGGCAGCGCCGGACCTCTCGTCGGTCATCTGGGCGATGGTGCAAGTCCGGGCCCACTGCACGTCGGGCGCCGGACGCCGGCGGATGCTGGCGGCTCTGCGAGACAGCCGATGAGCCGACGGTACGCTGGGCGAACCCTTCAGCGTGATCGAATCCGGACCTGCGGCGATCCATGACGGTGAGGCAGATCCACGGATCAGACCGAGTGACTGGTTGACCTCAAAGCAGCCCGTGGCAAGTGACAGCTTGTGGCCGGGAGTGTGCGCATTGAGGGCCTTCATCCAACAGGTAACAGCGCATCCAGCGGGCTTCGTGCACCCATGCCGCCAACTTTGAGCACATGGGTGTAGATCATGGTCGTGGCCACGTCGGCGTGACCGAGCAGTCCCTGCACCGTGCCGATGTCGCTGCCGGGTTGCAGCACAAATGCCGCAACCCGTTTTTCTTGGTCTGGACCGTGGGAACACCTATGGGAACAGTTGAGCTGCGTCCATGATTCGACAGCGAAGGTGTCGATCCGTATGGCCTCGATACCTTGCCGGCCGATGACGGTGCAAGTCACTTCTTTGTCTACGAACCAAGAGGTCACACAGACGCAGTTTTCTCGCAAGCAAGTCAAGCAGGGGGCCGACGGTCCGCTCTGAGGCAATGAAATCGTGACTTCGAAAGTCTCTTCAGGTTGGGAGCCGGTCTAGACCAACGTCAGCTGAATGGCAGCCCAACTCGACAGGCAGGTTTCGGGCGCCGAGTTCAGGGGATTGGTTGGCCGGCCCCGACCCAGAGCCGCCTTACGTCGTCGACAACTGGGTGCTCGAAGTCTGCCATTGGTCGGCTGCCGCAAGCGGAACAAACTCACAAGCGAAGTCCCAGATGCGCCGCGGCAGGCGACCCGACCGCTTGGCCTCAGGCCGAAGTTGCAGCCGGCCGGTGAGGCCGGCCGATGTTCAATGCCCGGACGCCCCCGACGCGCCGATGCCAGTCTCCGACCGCACCTGCTGCGCCAGGAAACCGGCACGGTCCTGTGCAGCTCGCGGGCTCTTGTCGAGGATCGAGAACAGCCAAATGGCGACGAAGGCCAAAGTCATCGAGAACAACGCGGGCGACTGGTAAGGGAACAGCGCCGAGCCCTTCGGATTGCCGAGCGTGACCTCCCAGACCGACGGCGAGACGACCGTGAGAGCCACCGACGAGACCAGGCCCAGGAAGCCGCCGATCACCGCGCCACGGGTCGTGCAATCCTTCCACAGCACCGACATCAGCAGCACCGGGAAGTTAGCCGACGCCGCGATGGCGAAGGCCAGGGAGACCATGAACGCGATGTTCTGCTTCTCGAATGCAATGCCCAACAACACCGCGATGATGCCGAGCGCCACCGTGGTCACGCGCGACACCCTGAGCTCCGCAGCGCTTTCCGCCTTGCCGCCTTTGATCACCACGCCGTAGATGTCGTGCGACACCGCGGCCGCACCGGCCAGCGTGAGGCCCGCCACCACCGCCAGGATGGTCGCGAACGCCACTGCCGAAATGAAGCCGAGGAACACATTCCCGCCGACCGCGTTGGCCAGGTGGATGGCCGCCATGTTGCCGCCACCCAGCAGCCCGCCCTTGGCATCCAGGAACTGCGGGTTGGTCAGCACGAACGTGATCGCACCGAAGCCGATGATGAAGGTCAGCAGGTAAAAGTAGCCGATCCAGGTGGTGGCCCACAACACAGACTTGCGCGCTTCCTTGGCATTGGGGACGGTGAAGAAGCGCATCAGGATGTGTGGCAGCCCGGCGGTGCCGAACATCAGCGCCATGCCGAAGCTAATGGCAGAGATCGGGTCCTTGATGAAACCGCCCGGGCTCATGATCGAGAAACCCTGCGCGGCGGCTGCGTCTGGCGGCTTGCCGGCAGCGGCCGCAATACCGGTCTTGACCTCAACCGCCTTTGCGAACATGGCCTCGGGACTGAAGCCAAAGTTGTAGAGCACCATGAAGGCCATGAACGATGCGCCGGCCAGCAGCAGGCATGCCTTGATGATCTGCACCCAGGTGGTCGCCGTCATGCCGCCGAAGAGCACGTACACCATCATCAGCGAGCCGACGAGCACAACCGCGATCCAGTATTCCAGCCCGAACAGCAGCTTGATCAACTGGCCCGCGCCCACCATCTGCGCGATCAGGTAGAAGGCCACCACCACCAGCGTGCCGGCGGCCGCGAAGATGCGCACCGGCGTCTGTGCAAAGCGGAAAGAGACGACGTCGGCAAAGGTAAATTTGCCCAGGTTGCGCAAGCGCTCGGCCAGCAGGAAGGTCACGACGGGCCAGCCGACGAGGAAGCCGATCGAGAAGATCAGGCCATCGAACCCGCCGACCATCACCGCGGCGGAAATGCCGAGGAACGACGCCGCCGACATGTAGTCGCCGGCGATCGCCAGGCCGTTCTGGAACCCCGTGATGCCGCCGCCGCCGGTGTAGAAGTCGGCTGCGGACTTCGTCTTGGCGGCAGCCCATTTAGTGACGCCGAAGGTGAACAGCACGAAGACGGCGAACATGCCGATCGCTGTCCAGTTGGTCGGCTGTTTCTCGGCCTGGCCCAGATCGGCGCCCGCTGCCCAGACCGACACCGCCACACCGAACAAAGCAGCCAGCGTGAGCAACTGACGCACTGGGTTTGAAAAGCGGCTCATTTCAGCACCGCCTTGCTGACTTGTGCAGCCAGATCGTCGTACTCGCGGTTGGCGCGCAAGACGTAAATGGCGGTGATGACGACCGTGAAGACGATGACGCCGAAGCCGATCGGGATGGCATACGTCGTGACGCCGGCGCCCAGACGGGTGGCGAGGAACGGCTTGTTGAAGGCCACGAGCAGGATGAAGCCGTAGTAGACGACCAACATCGCCAGGGTCAGCCATAGGCCGAAGCTGGTGCGCTTGGCTTTCAATTCCTTGTAAGCCGGGTGGTTCGCAATGCGGGTGGTCAGGTCGGTGTCCATGGGTTCCTTTTTGATGCCTATGGCGCCCGGTTGGCGGCCGAACGGAATTTAGTTCTTCTCGGCCAGCTGCTCGAGAATCGCCGGGTTCTCCAACGTGCTCGTGTCCTGGGTCACCGCCTCGCCCTTGGCGACCTGGCGCAGCAACCGGCGCATGATCTTGCCGCTGCGTGTCTTGGGCAGGTTGTCGCCGAAGCGGATGTCCTTCGGCTTGGCGATCGGGCCGATTTCCTTGGCGACCCAGTTGCGCAACTCGGTGGCGATGGCTCGTGCCTCGTCGCCGACCGGCCGCGAACGCTTCAACACGACGAAGGCGCAGATTGCCTCGCCTGTGGTCTCGTCGGGACGGCCCACCACCGCGGCTTCGGCCACCAAGGCAGTGTGAGACACCAGCGCAGATTCGATTTCCATCGTGCCCATGCGGTGGCCGCTGACGTTGAGCACGTCGTCGATGCGCCCGGTGATGGTGAAGTAGCCCGTCTCCTTGTCGCGGATGGCGCCGTCGCCGGCCAGATAGTAGCCCTTGAGTTCGTCCGGGAAATAGCTCGCCTTGAAGCGGTCCGGCTCGCCCCAAATGGTGCGGATCATGCTCGGCCAGGGCTTCTTCACCACCAGGATGCCGCCCTGGCCGTCGGGCACGTCGTGGCCGGCCTCGTCGACGATGGCGGCCGTGATGCCCGGAAAGGGCAAGGTGCACGAGCCCGGCACCAGCGGCGTCGCCCCGGGCAACGGCGTGATCATGTGGCCGCCGGATTCGGTCTGCCAGAAGGTGTCGACGATCGGGCAGCGCCCGCCGCCGATGTGTTTGTAATACCACTCCCAGGCGGCGGGATTGATGGGTTCACCGACCGTGCCGAGGATGCGCAGGCTGCTAAGGTCAGAACGGTCCGGGTGCACTGCCGGGTTGCCTTCGGCGATCTTGATCAGCGAGCGGATGGCGGTGGGCGCGGTATAGAACACGCTCACCCGGTGCTTCTCGATGGTCTGCCAGAAGCGGCCGCCGTCGGGGAAAGTCGGGATGCCCTCGAACACCACCTGCGTCGCGCCCAATGCCAGCGGGCCGTAGGCGATGTAGGTGTGGCCGGTGACCCAGCCGATGTCGGCCGTGCACCAGAACACGTCGTCGGGCTTGAGGTCGAAGGTCCACTCCGTCGTCAGGGCCGCGTGCAGCAGGTAGCCACCGCTGCTGTGCTGCACGCCCTTGGGCTTGCCGGTCGAACCGCTGGTGTACAGCAGAAACAGCGGGTGTTCGGCGCCGACCCACTCGGGCTCGCAGGTCGCCGGCTGTGCCTGCATCTCCTCGTGCATCCAGTGGTCGCGTGACGGGTCCATGCCGATGACGCCCCCGGTGCGTCGGTAGACGATGACGTTTTTCACTGTATCGCAATGACCTTCCGCGAGCGCCTCGTCGACGATGGCTTTCAGCGGCAACGGCTTGCCGCCGCGCATCTGCTCGTCGGCGGTGATCACCATCACCGCACCGGCACCCTCGATGCGGTCACGCAGGCTGTGCGCCGAGAAACCGCCGAAGACCACCGAATGCGGCGCGCCGATGCGCGCACAGGCCTGCATCGCGACGATGCCCTCGATGCTCATCGACATGTAGAGCACGACCCGGTCGCCTCGCTGCACACCGCGCGCGCGCAGCGCATTCGCCAGCTGGCACGTGCGCGCCAACAGGTCCGCGTAGCTCACATGCGTGACCAGGCCGTCATCCGCCTCGAAAATCAGCGCCGTCTTGTCGCCGAGACCCCGCTCGACCTGCCGGTCCAGGCAGTTGTGCGAGACGTTGAGCGTGCCGTCTTCGAACCACTTGAAGAACGGCGCCTGGCTGTCGTCCAGCCCTTTCGTGAACGGCGTCTTCCAACTGACGAACTCACGGGCCAAGCGCGACCAGTAGCCGCTGTGATCGGCGTCGGCTTCGGCCACCAGCTTATGGTACGCCGCCATGCCGGACACTACCGCGCCGGCCACCAGGCTGTCCGGCGGCAGGTAAGGACTGCTGCTCATGCGGTTCTCCGTTGAAGTGTTTCAGACGACCCGCTGGCGTCGAACGCCGCCGGCAAGTGTGTGAAGTGTGCCCGGTTGCGGGCGTCCGGAGTTTGATTGTGCGCAAGCTGCGCGTTTGTGCGCTGGCACACATTGGGTGTTTGCGACACTGTAGTGTTTGCCCTGATGGCGGAGCCAGCGGGCCGCAGGCAGTGCACCAGTGTCTCGAGGTCGACCTGGCGGCCGGATCAGCCTGCGGTGCTCGGCGTGCAGTGCTGCGGATGGATTGCGCTGAGCCATTGCCACTTTCTGCAGCTGCTACATGATGCGCCATGCCCAACGCCTTCGACTTCACGGCCTCGCCCTTCGACTGCCTAGACGCCGCCGAGCAGCGCATTGTGCGCGACAGCGTCGACATCGCCTACTTTCGGGCCGACGAGACGCTGCTCGGCCCGGGCATCGAGGCGTCGCACCTGTTCGTCGTCATCAAGGGCCATGTCACGCAGTTCGACGGTGACGAACCGGTGACCACCTTCGGCCCGAACGACTGCTTCGATGGCCGCTCGCTGGTGGCCGGCCGGCCCAGCAGCCGCTTCATCGCGGCCGAGGAGGTGGTGACCTATCAGCTTGCGAAGGCCGCCGTCAACGAGCTGATCTCGCGCAACGCCACCTTCGGCGCGCTGCTGTTCTCGGACCTGTCGATCAAGCTCGGCGCGTTGGCGCAGCGCCACTGCCAGCGCGAGATGCAGGCGCTGACGACGTCGCGTGTGGCCGAGGCCTTTCTGCGGCCGGCACACGTCGTCGAAGGCAGCACCGGGATCGTCGACGTGGCCGCGCTGATGCAGGCGCAACACAGCAGCAGCGTGCTGGTGCGCGACGGCGGGCGCCTGGGTATCTTCACCAACACCGGCTTGCAGCGCGCCATCGTCGACGGCCGGCCGTTGGCGACGCTGCCGGTGCGCGAGCTGGCGACCTTCGAGCTCGTCACCATCTCGCCCCAGGCGCCGCTGTTCGATGCGCTGGCGCTGATGATCGAACACCAGGTGCACCGTCTCGTGGTTGCCGACGGCCAGCGTATCGCCGGGCTACTGGAGCAGCTCGACCTACTGAGCTTCCTGTCGAACCACTCCTATGTGATCGCGGTGCAGATCGCGCAGGCACACGACCTAGACGCCCTGCGCTCGGCCGCGCAGCGCATCACCCGCTTCGTCGCCTTGCTCTACCGCGGCGGCACCAAGGTCAGCCAGATCGGCAAGCTGGTGCAGGCGCTGAACGCCAAATTGTTCGAACGCGCCTGGCAGCTGATCGCGTCGCCCGCCCTGCTGGCTGACAGCTGCCTGTTCGTGATGGGCAGTGAAGGACGCGGCGAACAATTGCTGAAGACCGACCAGGACAACGGCCTGATCATGCGCGACGGGACGGCAGTGAGCGCGGACCAGGTGGAGCAGGCGTGCCAGCGCTTTTCGGCCGTGCTGCGCGACTTTGGCTACCCGGATTGCCCGGGCGGCATCATGGTCAGCAACCCGTCGTGGCGGCGCAGTTTCAGCGATTTTGCCGGCACCGTTCGCCGCTGGCTGCTGCAGCCCGACCCTGAAGGGCTGATGGCACTGGCGATCTTCATTGATGCGCATGCGGTGGCCGGCGATGTGGCGCTGCTGGCCCAGTTGCGTGCTGAGGCCGACGGGCTGGTCGCGGCCGACGATGCATTGCTCGGCCGCTTTGCCGCGGCGGTCGACTCCTTCCCCGATGAGTCCGCAGGCTGGTGGAACCGGTTGCTGCTGAAGGGCGAGCATGGCAAGCCGATGCTCGACCTGAAGAAGGGCGGCATCTTTCCGATCGTGCACGGCGTGCGCAGCCTAGCGCTGCGCGACCAGGTGCTGGCCACCGGCACGGTGGAGCGGCTCGACGCGCTGGTCGCCAAGGGCCGACTGCAGGCCGCCTTCGCAACCGACTTGGCCGACAGCCTGCACTTCTTGATGTCGCTCAAGCTCAAGGCCGGCCTGGCCGAGTTGGACAGCGAGCGGCCGCTAAGCGGTGGCGTTGCGAAAGACCGGCTCAGCAGTCTCGAGCGCGACCTGCTGAAGGACGCTCTGGCCGTGGTCAAGCGCTTCAAGGTGCTGGTGCGGCACCAATTCCATTTGGAGGCGGCGTAACGCCGCCAGTGGGTCATGCAACCGCGCTGGCTCCACAAGGCGTACCGCGCATGGATGCTGCATCACCTGGCCGACCCGCACTTTGCGTTCCTGTACGACCCGCCGCCAATTGGCGAATGGGTGACGCTGGATTGCGAGACCACCGGGCTGAACGCGAGTCGCGACCAGATCATCTCGATCGGCGCGGTGCGCATTGTCGGCAACCGCCTGCTGACCAGCGAGCGGCTCGAGCTTTTGGTGCGCCCCGAGCGCGCACTGAATGCCGAAAGCATACGCGTGCACCGGCTGCGTGAAAGCGACGTTGCGCAGGGGATGAGTCCGGAACAGGCGATGCGCCAGCTGCTCGAGTTCGTCGGCAGCCGCCCGCTCGTTGGCTACTTCCTCGAATTCGACGTCGCCATGCTCAATCGCGAGATTTGGCCGCTGCTCGGCGTGCGCCTGCCTCAGCCGAAGATCGAGGTGTCGGCCATGTACTACGACTTCAAGAACCGACAACTTCCGCCGCACCAGCGCGGCGGCACCATTGACCTGCGCTTCGCAACAATGATGAGCCAGCTGGACCTGCCGCTGCGCAGTGCACACGACGCACTGAACGACGCGGTGATGGCTGGGCTGGCGTTCATCAAGCTGCGCAGCCTGCTGGCGGGACGCTGACGGCGCGTTGCCGGCGAACATCACCGTCGCCGGGTCAGTCCGATCAAACGGGAAGCGACCGCGGTCCGGTACATCACGCCGACAAACATTTCGAGCGCAGTCAGCATGCGGGCATGGGTGCTGATTGGGATGACGTCGACAACGCGGGTGGTCGAGAGCAGCGCAAAGCTCCTGATATCAACTTGGTCCCTGTGCGCGCCCACTGCGGATTGACGGCTGCGGCAAAGCAGCCGGGCTGCGGCGCCTGCATCAAAACGTACAAGTAGGCGAAGCCCCAGGCCAGCAACGTGAACGTGGTACTGACGGCGAACAGTTCATCCACGGTGGCCCGGCGGTCGGCCATCAGGTAGGCAAGCAAGCAGCCGGCGGCGTAGAACCAAAACACGGCCTTGAGCGCTGCCGACCAGGGAAGCAGCCAGGCCTTCCGAACCACGCCTGCAACAGAAGCAACACCACGGCCGGCAGCGCGATGCCGCCCGACACCCACTTCAGGCCTGGCGTGTGACGAGCCAGGCCGGTGGTGACGACCAGCAGCACGATGCCGAAGACGCCAAAGCCAATGCGGCCGCCATGTGCTCTCAATCAAAGGGCACGGAAGCATGCCGGCCAGTAGCACCAACAGTAAAAATGCCAGATGGTGTGGGCGCGCGTGATTGACCCAGCGCAAAAGCCTTAGCACAAGATTGTCGCTTCACAAACGCAGCCAACGAGGCCACGCTGGGGCGCCCTCATGGCCGTCGCCAGTGTCCTTTTTTTGTGAGCAGGTCGTGAACGCCTCTCGCGCAGCTTCGATGAGACGGACTGCAAGAAAGCTGCCCGTCACCACCGTCAGCTAATTGCCGAGTGTGTGAGATCACGAACGGCCGCTTCGTAGAAGTGAAACAAGAAGGGCGACGACTCGCCGTCCGGCTGCTTTGGAGCAAATCGGCTGGCAGGTTTGGGTCGGCAGTGTGAGTACACGATCTTCGAATGCAGTCGTTCCGCCGAGATGTTCTTCCAGGCGATGCTGGCCACGTTCGAACGACCTCTGTCGCCGTCGTTGACTTTTCCGACGGCGCGAGCGAACGTCAAGTTCCGAAGTAGACCGGTCGCTCCCTAAGAAAACCCCCTCCGGCTGAAATGGGTCGATTGCGCCAGTTCGTGGTTCAAGGAAGCGGTCACCGGGCTTGTATGTTTTGGCCGCGGCGTCGATCAGCCCAAAGTTGGGCGTAAACGGCGGGTTTATGTGTGGAGCGGTCGGTCACGGCATCGGTGCCTGAATGACGGCTTTCTGCCGCTGCCGACGTTCGCGCGCGAAATCTGACTGACTGCAACAAGTCTTTAGCGGGTGTTCCGACGGAGATGCGACTGGTCACCGTCACGATGCGATCCGAGGACCATCCTGTAGCCAAAGCACGTGGGAGCACGCATCCGACCGGAGCCGTGAAAAGCAAGCTGGCAGTTCAAAGTCCCCGTTGCGTCGCTGCGATGAACCAGGACAAAGCAGCTTGTGGGCACGAACACCAACGGTCATATTGATTCTCTGCGCCGAATCGCCGGGCACGAGTTGGGCACAAGATGGGCACAAAGCAAAACACCAACCTTTTGGGTTGGTGTTCACTACAGCGCTAGGCCGCTTTTTCTATAGCTATTCTGTGGTTGCGAGGGCAGGATTTGAACCTGCGACCTTTGGGTTATGAGCCCTTGCAACATCAGCGGCCTAAATCAGTCCTGTAGGTATGCAGTTTGGCGCAAATCGTTGTCTGGCGCGGGTTGCCGCGGAGCCGCCACCGCGCCTCGGGCTACAGACAGCACCCTTTAGTGCCGATATACGACGGTCACCCCAGCCGCGCCGCAAATCTTGGACACGACCGTTAGGCCATTGGCGCTCCTAGAAGCGTTAGCGGCGAGCACCCACACTACCTCGATTCTGGGTCTTCTCCGGAAGGCCTCTTTGGCGCCTAACGACATCGCGGTCGTCGGTCGATTTGTGTCGTACCTCGCGTCGCCAGTAAGAATCAGCTATCTCGGACGCTGGGCCCCCGACTCATGGGTAGCAGAAGATCTAGCCCAAATCGGCCGGGTCGCTTGGGCCAACCCCGATCTTCTAGCAGCGATTCAGTTAGTCGGGGAGTCCCACCTATCCACGAAGCTGCTGCACGGCAGGGTCCAAAACCTTTACCTCGCAGCGATGGCTTCCCCAAGAAGACCCACTCAGCACGCCCACCCCGACGCCGTCTTCTTCATTGAGCGCTTGCGACTTCTAACAATCGTTCGCGCCCTGGAAGCAACCATCGCGGGAATTCCCCGTGAGTTGCACCTTGAGGCAGTTTGCCTGGCGTTGCGTCACGCTGTGGAAAGGGAGTACAGCCCGAATTGGGGTTGGATCCGCTGTATCTCCCACCCAGAAAACGCTGGACTGGACGATTTCGTTTTCACAACCACGTTCCGCTGCGAAGAAGCGCTTGACCTGGCTGCGAAACCATCCCTGGACGCAACAGCCCGGAAGGCCGTTAAGCATCTGCTTGCGGTTCTATCCGGAGAACGCGTAGCGTCCCGTGCGCAAAACGGGGAAAGAAATCCGAGCAGTACGGACCATGCGCCCCTGCCGCCGCGCCGAATACCGGATGCGGGTCAGGCGGCACCGCTTGCGGACGCTTTCACGGCGGCCGCGTCGGGTAGCTTTGTCAGCGCGACCACCGATGCCGGGGAGGAACAGTCCTTCCTGGTCGCGGACGTGGATTCCAGGCGCCCGCCTGCGGCCCAACGCACCAAGGGAATCGGTCTAATCTTCCAGTCGATCGAGGACAGCCAGTTCCTACGTCACAGCTGGCATCGCCTGGGCAAACATGAAGTGCCCGCGTTCTTCGCCCGATTGGTGGAGTTGAGGGACGGCGCGGAACTCCAGGATCGGCTCGGCACTGCCTTGGTGGGAATCGCGGTGGCGGCTAGCGTGCCGCTCTCCGGAATCTCGCGCATCCGCGTCCAAAGCGAATTGATCGACGACTGGACGGTGGACCTCAGACAGGGGTGCCTCCGGCGACGGCCGCCCCGAGTGTCACGCGGCTGGAATCCCAATTCAGCCAGCGCCGATTGGGTTCAACCGACAGTGAACGAGTGGCAGATCGTTCTCCCGGTGGCAACTCAATCGAGCCTACGAGGGCTGCGGAAGAGGGGTGGCGTTTCGCTGGACGCGCTCTGGGACGACGTCAGCCCAAATGTCACCCTGGAGCACTGGTTCGGGAGCCGCTTTGCCATCGGCGAAACACTGTCTCGTTTGACAAGCCCGGTCATCTCGAACGCCCTCGCCCAGGACTTCTACGAAGCGAACGGCGATCACGCAGAAGCGCGCCTTCTAACGTCGAGCACACGCTCGGCCATTCCGGCTGCCTGTATGTACGGCTCATTCCGGTTCGACGAAGTTCGAAGGACCTGGGATCGTGGTCTGCACCCCGAACTCGGCAGCATGTTGGCGCTCGGGAAAAGCGCGCTCGGGAACGCCGCCGGCAGCGAACTGGATGTCGACCTCGCACGACTTCGAAATGCCATCGGACAACTGACGCACCGCGTGAACGTGTCGGCGGCGGACGGCAACGAGTGGGTAGCGCATCACAACCTGCTCACCGCACTTTGCATCGTGACGCTGTTCGCCAGCACCGGCGCCCGTCCGGTCAATTCGCCGTTCGAGTCATCACGCTGGTTCGACTTCGACAGGCGAATCGTCTATGTGGAGGACAAGCGCAGCGGACCGACGCAAGGCGCAAGACTGTGCGTTCTCAGCGACATCGCACATCGGCTCCTGTCTGAACGCTACTTCCCGCACATCGAATCATTGCAGCGGGCGCTGGCGTCTCGGGCGCCGGGCTTCGCCGCGCGATTGAGCAAGATCGCGAATCCGGACGTTGACGGCGACCTTCCGCTGTTCTTCTTCCTGAGAGTCCAGCCGAACTTTGACTGGATCGAAGTCTCGAGCACGCAACTCGATATCGTCTGCGCCAATCCATGGCCTCTGCCCTGGAATTTGTTTCGGCATCTGCAATCGACACAACTCCGGCGCAAAGGGCTGCCGGCCGAAATCAGGGACGCTTTGCTTTCACACGGCGAACGCGGGGCTGAGAGTCATGGCGAATTCTCGTGGCGCACTCCGTGCGACGACTTGGAGGTGGCTCGACCTCTGATCAACCTACTCGCCAACGACCTCGGCCTTTCACTGCCCAGCACCGGCGCACCACCGATCATTGCGCCTGCTCGCTTGGCGGAGCCGGATTTCTCGCAAGGCGCTTCCTTCGGCCGTCAGGCGCGCGAGATCTGCCGGGAGAAGGTTCACGCAGCCGCAAAGCGTGTGGCCCAGGCCGACATCGACCGTCTGTTGACGAAACGACCGCCGCAGTCCTTGTCGGCGGCCGACTGGGAGACGATTGCGCGCCGCATGATCGTTCGCGAGGATGGTATGGCGCATCCGATGGGATCGCTCCGTGTGGAAGTCTTCGAGGACTACCTCACACAACTCTGGCGCGACAAGCGCGTCCGAGTCGACTCGCGGCGCCGGTACTTTCCCATGAAGGAGGGGCGAGCCTGGTTTGACGAGGACGTGATCGCGGCGCCCGATAGCATTGCAAGCCTGCGAGTTGATGTGGACAGAATTTGCGAAGGCTTGAAGCGGCCGCCGCGCCCAGATTTGGCTGGGTGCCTGGCCGCCCTCGAACTCGGCCTGCACTGCCGCGTCAGCAACTTCGCTGTCCTCGCAGCCGTCGCTCGCAATTTGCCAAGCGTGAATGTGGTCCGCTTCCAAGATAGGCACTGGCTCGAGTACGCGCACCACGGCGACTGGGTGGATGGCCGGCCGGTGTATCGCGTCCCTATCACCGCACGCGCGGCCGGCTGGATCACGTTGAGAAAGGGGGCCAAGAAGCGACTCAAGACACTGCCCCCGGTTCCCGAGCCATTGAAGGGCCTCGGCGGCATCCGGTCCGAACGCTTCACTGAAGTTCTGCGCCGAGTCGCCGACTTGGTTGCTCAGGCCAATGCATTCGATTTACCGTGCACTATCGCCGCCTTCTTGCGCGGAACGCATGAGAGTTCGGCACTCCCGCACTCCGATTGGGTAAGGACGACCTTCCTTCAGGCTCCATTGATAGAAGAGACGATCGATCCCGATGTCAAACCGCCGGCTTACGACCCTGCACAGTTCCTCACGAGTCATGGTCCCGCTCTGGCGATTGGGGACGCCGGCGACCTGAGTCGGTGCGCGGCGCTATTCGACGCGATCCAGGAGGTGCTAATCGGACCCCGTGGAATGTCAACTCGGGAAATGGCGAGCGACGTATCACAGCTGCTCAAACGATCGGGCTTCAGCAAGGGGTCCGCGCCCTTCGTCCTGACTCACTACGTGCACTACTTGCTGACGCGGCCCAAGAAAACGGATGCGTCCAAGACGTTAAGGGCAACGACCGCGTTGCGCTACTGGTACGCCCTCAAGCCCGGTTTTTTAGACTTCGCCTACGACATCCATTTGCCCGCGTTGGATGACGAGGATGTGACGGAGCTGTATCGACGAATCGTGGAGGCGGCGGAAACGTCCCACGACAAGTCGGGCGCTCGGGCCACAGGAGCTGGGTCGGCGAGGCGGCGCCAACTCATGGCCGAGACCGATGGGGCAAGCGCACCTTCGAGGAGCTGTGGTCATTTCACGAGTTCGCGCGAGACATCTACGGGCTGGAGGAGCCGGACTGGTCAGAAGTCTCCCCCGGCATTTGCGCAGGAAGCGGTCGACCGGGCCTTGTTTTGATGGCGGAATACGAGGCCATTCTCGCCACCCTGGCTGTCGTCGAGGGCTGCAGTTCGCTCGACGAGTCAACACTGTCGGCTGCGTTTGTTGCTGTGGCCTGCGCCCGGTTCGGGTTGCGCATCGGCGAAGCCGTCGGCATGAGTTACGGCGACTGGGTCGAAGTCGACGGCGCGATCGTAGTGCTCGTGCGACACAGTGCCATCCGCGTGTTGAAGAACGATGCCTCGAAACGCCAAGTTCCGCTTGTCGGACAGCTCAACGCCCTGGAGCGAGAGGTCGTCACTGAGGTCCGCAGACGATGGATCCTTCGCGAGGATCCGCAAAAGTTGACCGCAAGTCTGCTCCCCGGTGTGGAGTCAACGACATTCGGTGTGCATAGGAACCGGATCGCCAAACGCCTGCTTCCTTTGATCAAGGCGGCAACAGGCAACCTCTCAAGCACGGTGCATCACCTGCGGCACGGATTCGCCTGTCGTTTGTTGACGCTTCTGCACGGTCACCCCTGCGGACTAGGCCTGCCGTGTGACGATCAGCGAACGCGCTCGGCCCGGCGCCTGTTGCTGCAGGCGGACGCGCCGGATCGTCGGACGCTTTGGGCCGTGGCGCGCGCCCTGGGTCACGCCTCCGGCGTGTCGTCACTCAAATCGTATTTGCATGTGCTCGACCAATGGCTCCCCCCGCCACCGATTCGGCTCTCGCTGTTCGACTCGCCGCATGGGCCCGAGGTCGTGGACCTGGATGCGATTCCGCGAGTCGATTTGATATCCCGTCTGGAGCCGATTG
>JANLUW010000306.1:0-5320 GCA_031363645.1 Rhizobacter sp.
CCGAGCGGGCCGGTGGTGGTCTCGACGCCTGGCGTGATGGCGTGTTCGGGGTGGCCCGGCGTCTTGCTGTGAAGCTGGCGGAAGTTGCGCAGCTCGCTCATCGGCAGGTCGTAGCCGGTGAGGTGCAACAGCGCGTAAAGAATCATCGAGGCGTGGCCGTTGCTCAGCACGAAGCGGTCGCGGTTGGCCCAATGCGGGTTGCCCGGGTTGTGGTGCAGGTGCCGGCCCCACAGCGCGACGGCCATGTCGGCCATGCCCATCGGCGCGCCGGGATGGCCCGAATTGGCCTGCTGCACCGCGTCCATCGCGAGTGCCCGGATCGAGTTGGCCATCAGTGTCGCGTCGGTGGTGTTGTGTGTGCTGGCCATGCGGTTCCGGTCGGGTGGGCTGCAGAGCTTTTCATTTTAGGCATGGGCGTGCGTTGCGACGCCTGCGCGCCACGCAACCGGATAATTCTGCCGATGCACGGATTGCACTTGACCGCCGACCTGCGCGATTGCCCTGTGGCCCGCGCCGTGATGACCGAACCCGAGGCGTTGCGCGCGACCTGCCTGGCCGCGGTGCGCACGGCCGGGCTGCAACCGGTCGGCGAACTGTTCCACCGCTTCACGCCGGCGCCGGGCGCTGCGGTCGATGGACGCGGCGAGGCGCTCGTCGGCATCACCGGCGTCGTGCTGCTGGCCGAGTCGCACCTCGCGGTGCACACCTGGCCCGAGATCGCGGCGGTGACGCTCGATGTCTACGTGTGCAACTTCGGCGCCGACAACTCGGCGCGCGCGCACGCGCTGATGGCGTCGCTGATCGAGGCGTTCGGGTCAACGCAGATCGAGCGCCATGCGCTGGTCCGCGGCGAGGAGGCGACGTGAAAGCCATCATCCTCGCCGCCGGGCGTGGCGCGCGCATGCGGCCGTTGACCGATCACACGCCGAAGCCGCTGCTCGCGGTGCGCGGCAAGCCGCTGATCGAGTGGCACATCGAGGCGCTGGCGCGGGCCGGCGTGCGCGAGATCGTCGTCAACACGGCGTGGCTCGAAGAACAAATCGTCACTGCGCTCGGCGACGGCGCGCGCTTCGGCGTGGCGATTCACTACTCGATGGAGCAGCGCGACCACGGTGGCGCGTTAGAGACCGCGGGCGGCATCGCGACCGCGCTGCCGTGGCTGATCGCGCACGCCGACGACCCGTTCTGGGTCGTCTCGGCCGACATCTTCGCGCCCACGTTCGCGTTCGACCCCGCCGCGGCCGAACGCTTTACACGCAGCGACGCGCAAGCCCATCTGTGGCTCGTGCCGAACCCGCCGTTCCACCCGAAAGGCGACTTTGGCCTGGCTGCCGACGGACACGGTCTCGCCGACGGCCCCGGCCCCGACGACCACACCTGGACCTATGCCAACTTCGCGCTGATGCGAGCCTCGCTGCTCGCCGGTGTGGCGCCCGGCACGCGCCTGCCGCTCGCGCCGCTGCTGTTCGACGGCATGCGGGCGCGCGGCATCACGGCCGAGGTGTGGCGCGGCGAATGGGAGAACGTCGGCACGCCAGCACAGCTGCAATTGCTGGATCGCGCACTATGATGTTCGATCCTCTGCCACCGAACGAAGGAATCCCTCGATGAACACCAGAACCACCGCCTCCGCCCTCGCCGACGACGTGCAATCCGATGTCAGCCGGGCCATCGCCGGCGCTGAAGACATGCTTACGCAAGCCGCCCACGCCACCGGTGAGAAAGCCGCCGAGTTGCGTGGCCGCGCGCTCGAGCAACTGAAGGCGCTGCAGGCGCGCATGAAAGACGCGCAGGGCGTCGCGGTCGAAAAAGGCAAGGCCGCCGCCTACGCGACCGACGACTACGTGCACGAGAACCCGTGGCGCTCGATCGTCGCCGCCGCGAGCATCGGCGTCGTCGTCGGCCTGCTGATCGCGCGTCGCTGATCGGTGATCGAATGAGCCGCCATGCCGGGCTGCCCGAAGCAAGGCTCATCCCCGCGGGGGATCGGCCGGTGTATTCACCGGACGAGGGGGTGTCATGACCGATCCGGGGCTGCTCGAAGCGGTGGCCCGCGTCGGCAGCAGCCTGTTCGGCATGCTGCAAAACCGGCTCGAGCTCGCCAGCATCGAGATCGGCGAAGCGCGCGAGCGGCTCGTGTTCACGATCATCGCGAGCTTCGCGGCGTTGCTGCTGATTGCCGGTGCCGTCGTCGCATTGACGGCGTGGATCGCAGCGGCCGCGTGGCCCGCGCTCGGCGCGTCGGTGCTCGGCTGGATCGCGCTCGTCTACGCCGCCGCCTTAGTCGGCCTGCTGCTCTGGCTGCGCGCCAGATTGCGCGCCGACCCGCCGCTGCTCGCCGACACGCTGGCCGAGTTGCGCACCGACGCGGCGATGATGCGAGGCGAGAGCAAGTGATGCGCGGGCCGCGGCGCCGGGCCGCCCCAGGCAAGGCCCGGCCCTCTCGGAGGGTCGATCGATGTACCCAGTGATCGGGGAGTCGTCATGAACGCGATGGATCGCCATGCGCGCAAGCAGGTGCTGCTGACGCGCATCGCGTTCGAACGCATCGCGTTGCGCGGCGAGCTCGCGCGCGTCGACCAGGCCGCACGCCTGCCCAACCTGCTGCGCAGTGCGATCGGCGGCAACCTGGCCGCATCGCTGTTCGGCATGGCCGGGCCGGCGGGCCAAGGCGGCTGGGTCGGGCTGGCGTTGTCGCTGCTGCGGCGCTACCGCGTGGCCGCAGCATTGCTGGGAGGGGTGGTGCCCCTTGCAAGGGGGCGCGGCGGTTGGTGGCGCGTGGCTCGCCTGGGCGGCCTCGCCGCGGCTGCTTACGCCGGCTGGCGTGCCGTTCAAGGCCGCCGCCCGGGCAACGGTCAGGGCAACGCCAAGCAGCCCTGACCGGCTCGCAGACCGGCTCCCTATTGCGCGATCGGCGCGCTGATCACATCGATCTTCGCCATCACCTCGGGCGTCAGCTTCGGCAACACATCGATCGCACCGAGGTTGGCCTGCAACTGCGACAGCTTCGACGCCCCGGTGATCACGGTGCTGACGTGCGGGTTCTTTGCCACCCACGCGATCGCGAGCTGCGCGACGCTGCAGCCGAGCTCGCCAGCGATGCCTTCGAGTTGCGTGACCGCGGCGCGCTTCTTCTCGTCGGCGAAGCTCTTTCCGAGAAAGCCCATGTTCTCGAGCGCGCCGCGGCTGTCGGGCGGGATGCCGTTCTTGTACTTGCCGGTCAGCAAACCGCTGGCGAGCGGGCTCCAGGTGGTCAGGCCCAGGCCGATGTCTTCGTAGAGCCGCGCGTATTCGGTCTCGACGCGTTTGCGGTGAAACAGGTGGTATTGCGGCTGCTCCATCACCGGCTTGTGAAGATGATGGCGGTCGGCGATGTCCCAGGCCGCGCGGATCTCGGCAGCGCTCCATTCGCTCGTGCCCCAGTAGAGCGCCTTGCCGTGCGTGATCATGTCGCTCATCGCGTGCACGGTTTCTTCGATCGGCGTGGCCGGGTCAGGCCGGTGGCAGTAGACGAGGTCGATGAAATCGAGGCCCATGCGCTTGAGCGAACCGTCGATCGCCTGCATCAGGTACTTGCGGTTGAGCGTGTTGCGGCGGTTGATCTGATCGCCGCTGCCGTCGTCGATGCCCCAGAAGAATTTGGTCGAGACGATGTAGTTGAGGCGCGGCCACTTCAACGCCTTGAAGGCCTGGCCCATCACGACCTCGCTCTCGCCACCGGCATAGATCTCAGCGTTGTCGAAAAAGTTGACACCGGAGGCGTAGGCGGCCGCCAGCATCTCGGTCGCGGCGCCTGTGTCGACTTGGTTGTGGTACGTGACCCATGAGCCGAGCGAGAGCTCGCTCACCTGCAGGCCACTGCGGCCCAAACGTCGGTATTGCATGGTGTTCTTTCGGTTCGTGTTCGGATGTGACGAGGTTAGTCGAAGGCCATGCAAGCTGCAGCGGCAGGCTGCGAGGCTACAGTCTCCGGATGGCTTTTGCTGTCGGTTTTGTTGTCGGTCCTTTGGTCGCTACTTCTGTGTACACCGATCGGCGCGCGCGCTTGGCCGAATCGATGCGCGCGGCCGGAGGCGGCGTGGCACTGATACCGACCGCACCCGAGCGCCAACGCAACAGCGACAACGACCACCCGTTTCGCCACGACAGCACGTTTCATTACCTGACCGGCTTCGATGAACCCGGCGCCTGGCTCGTGCTGCACGCGAGCGGCGCATCGGCCATCGGCTGCCATGCCAGCAACCCCGAGATGGAGATCTGGCACGGCCGGCGGCTCGGTGTCAATGCGGCACCGGCGGCGCTCGGCGTCGATACCGCCTTCGATGTCGACACGCTCGACGCTGCGGTGCTCGCGCGATTGGGCGGTGCGCCAGCCGTGTGGTTCCCGTTCGGCGCCGGGCCAGACGTGATGCGCCGTGTCGACGGCTGGTTGACCACGTTGCGCGGCCGCGCTCGCGCCGGCATCGAAGCTCCGGCGATGCAACGCGATGTGTCACCGCTGGTCGATGACATGCGCCTCGTCAAAGACGCCGGTGAACTCGCGACGATGCGCCGCGCTGCCCAGATCAGCGCCGATGCCCACGCGCGTGCGATGCGTTACTGCGGCGCGCGTTTTCGCGCGGCGCCGGATGGCACGGTGCGCGAGTACGAAATCGAGGCCGAGTTGCTGCACGAGTTTCGCCGCCGCGGCGCGCAGAGCCCGGCGTATCCGAGCATCGTCGCGGCCGGCGCCAACGCCTGCGTATTGCACTACGCCGCGAGCGATGCCGAATTGCGCGCCGGCGAGCTCTGCCTGATCGACGCCGGCTGCGAGCTCGACGGCTACGCCAGCGACATCACCCGCACTTTCCCCGCCGACGGCCGCTTCACGCCGGCGCAGCGCGAGCTCTACGAGACCGTGCTCACCGCGCAGCAGGCCGCGGCCGACGCCACCCGCCCCGGCGCGCGCCAGCGCGATGCGCACCATGCGGCGGTGCGGGTGCTGACGCAAGGCATGCTCGACGCGGGCCTGCTCGATCGCAACGCCGTCGGCAATGTCGACGACGCTGTTCACTCGAGCGCCTACCGCCAGTTCTACATGCACGGCACCGGCCACTGGCTCGGGCGCGACGTGCACGATGTCGGCGAGTACCTCTCGCTCGGCGAAGCGCCCGGGCCGCAGATCGACGGCACGGGCCGCGCAGTCGTCACCAAGCCGTCGCGCGTGCTGCAGCCCGGCATGGTCGTGACGCTCGAGCCGGGGTTGTACGTGCGCCCGGCCGAGGGCGTGCCCGAGCGCTACTGGCACATCGGCATCCGCATCGAGGACGACGCGGTCGTG
>JANLUW010000353.1:0-5264 GCA_031363645.1 Rhizobacter sp.
TCCATCTGTGCGAGCGCGAGGCCGGTGAGTGCGAGCACCTTGCGCGTGGCCGGCGACGGGCCGAAACCCATGATGCGTGGCGCGACGCCGGCCGTCGCCATGCCGACGACGCGGGCTCGCAGCGTCAGCCCGTGCTTCGCGGCGGCCGCTTCGCTCGCCAGCAGCAGCGCGCACGCGCCGTCGTTGACGCCGGAGGCATTGCCGGCCGTCACCGTGCCGTCGGGCCTGACCACGCCTTTGAGTTTGGCGAGCGCTTCGAGCGAGGTCTCGCGCGGGTGCTCGTCTTTCGTCACGCTGATCGGGTCGCCTTTTTTTTGCGGCACGTTCACCGGCGTGATCTCGGCATCGAAGAAGCCGCTCTGCTGCGCGGCCACCGCCTTCAATTGCGAGGCCAGCGCCATGCGGTCTTGCGCTTCGCGCCCGATGTTGAAATCAGTCGCGACGTTCTCGGCCGTCTCGGGCATCGAGTCGACGCCGTACTGCGACTTCATCAGCTTGTTGACGAAGCGCCAGCCGATGGTCGTGTCGTAGACCGCATTGGCGCGGCTGAACGCGCTCTCGGCTTTGGGCATCACGAACGGCGCGCGGCTCATGCTCTCGACGCCACCGGCGATCATCAACTGCACTTCGCCCGACTTGATGGCGCGCGCTGCCGTGCCGATGGCGTCCATGCCCGATCCGCAAAGGCGGTTGATGGTGGCGCCGCCGACCTCGAGCGGCAGGCCGGCGAGCAAGCCGGCCATGCGCGCGACGTTGCGGTTGTCTTCGCCAGCCTGGTTCGCGCAGCCGTAGACCACGTCGGCAACGAGCGCCCAGTCGACGGTCGGGTTGCGTGCCATCAGCGCCCGGATCGGAATCGCGGCGAGGTCATCGGTGCGCACCGAACTGAGCGCGCCGCCGTAGCGGCCGAACGGCGTGCGGATCGCGTCGCAAATGAAGGCTTGGGTCATGTTCGTATCCGGTTCTGAAAGTTCATGCGGCGATCAGCGGCACGCCGCTGAGCTGTTGCAGTTCGTCGTGCGACAGGCCCGAGGTGTTTTCGACGACCTTCAAGCCACTGGCCGTAACGTCGATCACCGCAAGGTCGGTGTAGATGCGGCTGACGCAGCCGATGCCGGTCAATGGGTAGCTGCATTGCGCGACGAGCTTGCTCTGGCCCGACTTGGTCAGGTGCTCCATCATCACGAAGGTTTTCTTCGCGCCGATGGCCAGGTCCATCGCACCGCCGACCGCGGGGATCGCATCGGCAGCGCCGGTGTGCCAATTGGCCAGGTCGCCGGTGGCCGACACCTGAAACGCGCCGAGCACGCAGATGTCGAGATGGCCGCCGCGCATCATCGCGAAGCTGTCGGCATGGTGGAAGTACGCGCCGCCGGGCAGCAGCGTGACGGGCTGCTTGCCGGCGTTGATCAGGTCGTAATCTTCTTCACCGGCGGCGGGCGCCGGGCCCATGCCGAGCAGGCCGTTCTCGCTGTGCAAAAAGATCTCGCGCTCTTTGGGCAAGTGGTTGGCCACCAGCGTCGGCATGCCGATGCCGAGGTTGACGTAGGCGCCTTCGGGGATGTCGCGGGCGACACGCGCCGCCATCTGGTCACGGTTGAGTTTGTTCATGGTCGAGTGCTCAGGCGGCGCGCTTCGAGCCGGCGGCGCCAGTCGCCGCGCGTTGAATGGTGACGACGCGCTGCACGAAGATGCCCGGCGTGACGATGTGCTCCGGATCGAGCTCGCCGAGCGCGACAAACTCATACACCGACGCGACCGTGCACTTCGCGGCCATCGCCATGATCGGCCCGAAGTTGCGCGCGGTCTTGCGGTAGGTCAGGTTGCCCCAGCGGTCGCCGCGTTCGGCCTTGACGAGCGCGAGCGCGGCGTGAATCGGCGACTCGAGCACGTGCATGCGGCCATCGATCTCGCGCGTTTCCTTGCCTTTGGCGAGGTCGGTGCCGTAGCCGGTGGGCGTGAAGAAGCCGCCGATGCCCGCGCCCGCGGCGCGGATGCGCTCGGCGAGGTTGCCTTGCGGCACGAGCTCGAGTTCGAGCTTGCCGCTGCGGTACAGCCCGTCGAAGACTTGCGAGTCGGCTTGGCGCGGGTACGAGCAGATGACCTTGCGCACACGGCCCGCTTTGAGCAGCGCCGCGAGGCCGGTCTCGCCGTTACCGGCGTTGTTGTTGACGATGACGAGGTCGCGCGCGCCTTGTGCGATCAGTGCGTCGATCAGTTCGCTCGGCTCGCCGGCACCGCCGAAGCCGCCGATCATGACGGTGGCGCCGTCGGGCGTGTCGGCAACGGCGTCCGCGGCGGACTCGACTTGCTTGTCGATCATGGGTGGCTGGCCTTTCTGTCGGCGTCCTGCGGAGGGAGCCCGAAGAATAGCCGCAGCCAGCGGCTCAGCCGGAAATGCGCGTCACTGTTTCGGGGCGGTCTTGTCTTCGAGCTTCTCGCCGCCGCGGCCGATCGCTTCGCCCGTCTTGCGCACGCCCTTGCCCACCGCGTGCCCGGCTTTTTTCGTGCCGCGTTTGATGGCAGCGCCGGTGTTGTGCGCACCGCGCTTCATCGAACTCTCGGCGCGCGCTGCAGGGCCGGGGTTGGGATTGCGGTAGTCCTCGTAAGCGCGGTCCATGCGGGCGCGGCGATCGGTGTCTGGGGGTGCGTCGGCGGCGAATGCCGGCGCCGCGAAGGCACCGACGAGCGTTGCTATCAGAAAAAATTCTGTGCGGTTCATGTGGTTCACCTCGGCCTGTTGCGAAGACGCCGACCATAGTGGCGAGTCGGCAGCGAAGCCAGCAGCAGAGGTCGCGCGCGGCTGTGGGCGGCGTCCTACGGCACCGGCTGCGGCTGCCCTCGGGGGCACGTCAACCGTAGACATTCCTGCGCGCCATCGTTCAGGAGACGTTCCAGGAAAATTCTCGTCACCGGCAACCTCTACGGCGCGACCAAGCGGGCCGCCGGAGACCTGTGCGGCCTGTTCCACCGCGAACACGGCCTGCCGTGCATCGTGCTGCGCACCTCGCGCTTCTTTCCCGAGCGCGATGCCCAGCAAGACGCGCGCGACCGGTATGGGCTCGCCAACGCGCAGGTCAACGAGCTGCTGAACCGGCGCGTCGACATCGAGGACGTGGTCAGCGCGCAGCGCTGCGCGATCGAGCGCGCGGCCGAGATCGGTTTCGGCCGCTACATCGTCAGCGCGACCTCGCCGTTCACGTGCGACGAGCTGCAGGCGCTGCGCGACGAACTGCCCGCGGTCGTCGCGCGCCATGTGCCGCACTACGCAGCCGAGTACGCGAAGCGCGACTGGGTCATGGCGTCGGGCAACGACCGCGTCTACGTCAACGCGAAGGCACGTAACGAATTGGGCTGGCGGCCGAAGCACGATTTCGCGTCGGCGATCGATTCGTTGCGCGCCGACGGCAACCACCAGAGCGTGCTCGCCCGGCAGGTCGGTGTGAAGAGCTATCACCCGACCGACTTCGCCGACAGGACTTGTCCGGTGCGGTGGAGCGGCTTTCGGATTGGTCAGGCATCCCAAGGTTTGATCAGGGAGAGGGAGCCAATTCAGAAATACTCAGCCACTCAGGCCTTGATTCGCCAACCAGTTTTGAGGATCCACGTGGCGACCCACAGCGCGACGAAGAAGAACACGAGCGTCACCGCGAAACTGATGCCGATGTGCATTTCGGAGGTGCCGAAAAAGCTCCAGCGGAAGCCGCTGATCAGGTAGACCGACGGGTTGAGCATCGAGAGCTTTTGCCACAGCGGCGGCAGCATGCTGATCGAATAGAACGGGCCGCCGAGAAAGGTCAGCGGCATCACGATCAGCATCGGGATCAACTGCAGCTTCTCGAACCCATCGGCCCAGATGCCGATGATGAAACCGAACAGGCTGAACGTGACCGCCGTCAGCACGAGAAACAAAAACATCCACACCGGGTGCTCGATGTGAGTCGGCACGAACAGCGCCGCGGTCGCCAAAATGACCAGCCCGATCACGACCGATTTTGTCGCTGCCGCGCCCACGTAGCTCAGCACGATCTCGAGGTGAGAAATCGGCGCCGAAAGCAGCTCGTAGATCGTGCCGGTGAACTTCGGGAAATAGATGCCGAACGACGCGTTCGAGATGCTTTGCGTCAGCACCGACAGCATGATCAGCCCGGGCACGATGAAGGCGCCGTAGCTGATGCCCTCGACCTGCGCGATGCGCGAGCCGATCGCCGAACCGAACACTACGAAGTACAGCGCCGTCGACAGCACCGGCGAGATGATGCTTTGGGTGATGGTGCGCCAGGTGCGCGCCATCTCGAACGTGTAGATCGCGCGGATCGCGTGGGTGTTCATACCGTCTTCTCCGCGACCAAGCTGACGAAGATGTCTTCGAGCGAGCTTTGGGTCGTCTGCAAATCTTTGAGCTTGATGCCGGCGGCGCTCAGGTCGTCGAGCAGCGCGGCGACGGCGCCCGTCGAGGCACGCGCGTCGTAGGCGTAGGCGAGCTCGCTGCCGTCGGCACTCAGCACGAGCGCGTGCGCGTGCGCGGCCAGGCTTGCCGGCACCTGCGTGAGTGGCGCTTGCAACTGCACCGTCAACTGCTTTTTGCCGAGCTTTTTCATCAGCGCGACCTTGTCTTCGACCAAGATGATCTTGCCGTGGCTGATCACGCCGACGCGGTCGGCCATGTCCTCGGCCTCTTCGATGTAGTGGGTGGTGAGCACGATGGTCACGCCCGATTCGCGCAGTTCGCGCACCATGGCCCACATGTCTTTGCGCAAGGCCACGTCGACACCGGCCGTCGGCTCGTCGAGGAACAGCACGCGCGGCTCGTGCGACAGCGCCTTGGCGATCATCACGCGGCGCTTCATGCCGCCCGACAGCGTCATGATTTTGCTGTCTTTCTTGTCCCACAGCGAGAGCGCGCGCAGCGTCTTCTCGATGTGTGCCGAGTCAGGCGCCTTGCCGAACAAGCCGCGGCTGAACGAGACGGTCGCGCGGACGGTCTCGAACGAATCGGTCGTCAGCTCTTGCGGAACCAGCCCGATCAGCGAGCGCGCGGCGCGGTAGGCACGCTGATTGTCATGCCCGTCGACCAGGATCGTGCCGCCCGACGGCGTGACGATCCCGCACACGATCGAGATCAAGGTCGTCTTGCCCGCGCCGTTGGGACCGAGCAGCGCGAGGATTTCGCCTTGGCGAATGTCGAGATCGACGCCCTTGAGCGCCTCGACCCCGCCGGCATAGGATTTCGTCAGGCCCGCGATGCGGATGATCGGGTCGTT
>JANLUW010000411.1:0-8425 GCA_031363645.1 Rhizobacter sp.
ATACGGCACCACCGCCACCTACATGAGCGAGGTCGCGTTGAAGGGCCAGCGCGGCTTCTTCTCGTCGTTCCAGTACGTCACGCTGATCGGCGGGCAACTGCTCGCGGTGCTGGTCGTCGTGATCCTGCAGCAGTTGCTCGACGAGGCCGAGCTCAAGGCCTGGGGCTGGCGTATCCCGTTCGTGATCGGTGCGATGACGGCCGTGGTCGCTCTGCTGCTGCGTCGCACGTTGCACGAGACGACGACGGCCGCCTCGCGCAGCAGCAAGGGCGCGGGCACGATGGCCGAGCTGTTCAAGCACCACAAGGCCGCGTTCTTCACGGTGCTGGGCTACACGGCCGGCGGCTCGCTGATCTTCTACACCTTCACGACCTACATGCAGAAGTACCTCGTGAATTCGGCACACATGTCGATCAAGACGGCGAGCAACGTCATGACCGTCTGCCTGTTCCTCTACATGTGCATGCAGCCGCTGTTCGGCGCTCTTTCGGACCGCATCGGCCGGCGTACCAACATGCTGATCTTCGGCGCGCTCGGCGCGCTGTGTACCGTGCCGATTCTGACCTCGCTGCAAGGCGTGACGAGCCCCGTGACGGCCGCTGTGCTGATCACGCTGGCGCTGGCCATCGTGAGCTTCTACACCTCGATCAGCGGCATCGTGAAGGCCGAGATGTTCCCGCCCGAGATCCGCGCGCTCGGCGTCGGCCTGGCCTACGCGGTGGGAAACGCGATCTTCGGTGGCTCGGCAGAGTACGTGGCGCTGTACCTCAAAAGCATCGGCCACGAGCCGGCGTTCTACTGGTACGTGACGGCGATGATGGTCATCGCCTTTCTCGTCAGCCTGCGGCTCCCCAAACACGGCAGCTACCTGCACAACGACCACTGAGTTTGCGCGGGTCGAAAGCCCGCGTAGGCCCGCTCCTACCGACCGCGCCGCGAACCGCTGACAGACGCTCACCCAGCGCATGCCCAGACTGAAATCTCCGGCACTCATCAGAGTGCATCCAAAGGAGACGGCCATGCTGCGAAACCTCAATGACCTGCACGGATACGCGTTGCGGGCGACCGACGGCGATGTCGGCACCGTGAAGGATTTTTACTTCGACGACGACCGCTGGGTCGTGCGTTACCTCGTGGTCGAGACAGGTACTTGGCTGTCGAGCCGAAAGGTGCTGATCTCGCCGGTTTCGCTCGGCGTGCCCGACCACGACGCGAAGGTCGTGCCGGTCTCGATCTCGCGCGAGCAGGTTAAGAACAGCCCCGACATCGATACCGACAAACCCGTCTCGCGCCAACACGAGGCCGACTACCTCGGCTACTACGGCTACCCGGTGTACTGGGACAGCATCGGCATCTGGGGCGCCGGTGGCCTGCCCGGAACGATGCTGCCGGAAACGGTTCTCGCGCCGTCGGGTGCGGG
Source organism: Rhizobacter sp. (assembly GCA_031363645.1). Taxonomy (GTDB): domain Bacteria; phylum Pseudomonadota; class Gammaproteobacteria; order Burkholderiales; family Burkholderiaceae_C; genus LMDS01. Next base: position 1,421 of record JANLUW010000411.1, read on the forward strand.
GGTGCTCGAAGCCGACCGCGCGATCGCGGCCGAGGTGGCCGCGCGCCACCGTGACGACGACCCGCACTTGCGTTCGTGCCAGTCGATCACCGGCCACCACATCAAGGCGGAAGACGGCGAGATCGGCCACGTGCAGGGCTTCATCGTCGACGAGCAAAGCTGGCAGATTCGCTACCTCGTCGTCGACACCAGCAACTGGTGGTTGGGCCACCAGGTGTTGGTGGCGCCGCAGTGGATCAAGGAGGTGAGCTGGGCCGACAAGGTGGTCGCGGTGGCGATGACCCGCAACGCGATCCAGAGAGCGCCGGAGTGGAATGCATCGATGCCGCCCGACCGAGATCAAGAGGTCGAGATCTACAAGCATTACGACCGCAGCGGCTATTGGTGATCGGCGAGCGACCGCAGTCGCAAGTGGCTCTCGAAGCTGCGCGCCTCGCCGGTGATCGGGTCGGTGAACGCGAGCGTGAGCGCCAGCAGTTGCAGTGGGCACGCGTAGTCGTCGCTATGCGCGGGCAGCAGCGTCGGGTAGATGCGATCCCCGACGATCGGCATGCCGAGCGACGCGCAATGAACGCGCAATTGATGGCGGCGGCCGGTGAGTGGCACGAGCCGATAGCGCGCGAGCTGCTTGTGTCGCTCGATCAAGTCGATGTGAGTCTCCGAGTTCGGCTCGCCCACCGTCTCGCACATGCGCATGAAGTGCGCAGGGTCGTCGACGAGCCGGCTGCAGTGCGTGAGCGGCATCCTCAGGCCGTCGCGCCATGGCGCAATGCACTCGTATTCCTTGTGCGCCAAGCGCTCGGCGAACACTTGGTGGTACGCGCCCCGCGTGGCCGGATCGACCGAAAACAGCACCAGCCCGGCAGTCTCTCGATCGATGCGGTGCACCGGCGCGAGCGTGTCGATGCCGAGCTTGCGCTTGAGTCGCACCAGCAGCGTCTCGTGCAGGTGGTCGCCCGAGGGCGTCACGGGCAAGAAGTGCGGCTTGTCGGCGACGACGATGTGAGCATCCCGGAACAGCACGACCTCATCGAACGGCACACAGGGTTCGTCCACCAGCGAACGGTAGTAGTACACGCGCAGGTGCGGCTGATGCGGCCGTGCCGACGTGATCGCTGCGCCGTGTTCGTCGACGACCTCGCCAGCCGCGATTCGCTCGTTCCACACCGAGCCGGCGATCGCCGGGAAGCGGTGTGCGAGGAACGCAGCGATCGTCAACCACGCGCCTTCAGGCAACGCCACGCAACTCGGGCCGACGCCGTCGCGCGTGGGCAGCGGTGGTGCGCGTCGCGCGAGTCGCGCGGTCATGGCCCTGCGAGCCGCTGCGCGCGCTGCAGGCGCCACGTTTCGTCGGCATCGCCAGCATAAACGTCGGCGGCCGTCGTCGTGGTCTCGTTCAACTGCGCATCGAGTGCGATGCGGTTGTCGAACACGAAGCACTCGCCTTGCCAGTCGAGCTGCGGTTCGGGCGTTTCGGCGAGGTAGCGCAGGATGCCGCCTTCGAGCTGGTGCACGTCGAGGTCGAACGCGTCGTGCATCCACGCGGCTGTTTTCTCGCAGCGGATGCCGCCGGTGCAGTACATCGCGACGCGCTGGCCATTTGCCTTCCAATGCGCCGCGTTCGCCTCGATGAACGCCGGCAGGTCACGAAAGTTGCCGACCTGCGGATCGACCGCGCCGCGAAAGTGACCGAGCCGAAACTCGAAGCTGTTGCGGTTGTCGATCACGACCACGTCGTTGGCCGCGAGCAGCGCGCGCCACTGCGCCGGGTCGAGCTGCACACCGGGCCGGCCTACCGCATCGACCCTACTGCCGACGCTTGCGCCGAGTGGCAGCACTTCGGCGCGCACGTGGACCTTCATGCGCCGGAACGGCGGGGTGATGCAGGTGCTGCGCTTGAACGCGATGCCGCTGAAGAGGCCATCGAGACGCGGGTCGTCTTGCAAGGCGTTCTCGAAACGATGGAGCGCTGCCACGGTCCCGGCCAGCATGCCGTTGATGCCTTCGCTGGCGATCAACACGTTGCCGAGCAGCTCGCTTGTCAACTCGCGCAACACGGCTGCGATGCGCGGCGCATCGCCGATGCGCACGAAGCGGTAGAGCGCGATGTGGAAAAGTTCGGGCGTGAGCATGAAGACGACAAGCGCAGCAGCGCGGGAAGGTCGCGATTCTGCATCAGCACCGGATGGCAAGGTAAAGTCTGCCGATGCATGGATACACACACGTGTATCCAATCAAAGGAGCCCGATTTGTCCACCAAAGATTCCGGGATGCGCATCCGCATCGAGCGCGAACTGCGCGACGCCTTCGTGCAGGCCTGCCAATCGCAAGGGCTGATCGCATCAGAGGTGTTGCGCGACTTCATGCGCGGTTTCGCCGCCAAGCACTCGACCGAGCAGGCCGTGCTGTTCAGCCAGACGAAAGCCCAGCCATGATCGTGCTCAAAGCTGCACAAGTCGAATTTTTGGCCGCGATCCAGCGCGTGTCGGGCGTTGTCGAGCGCCGCCACACCGTGCCGATTCTGGCCAACGTGCTGCTGCGCAAGACCGGCGCCACGATCGAGTTCACGACCACCGATCTGGAGCTGCAGATTCGCACCCGCGCCGAGTTCGGCAGTGGCGCGGGCGACTTCGCGACGACCGTCAACGCGCGCAAGCTCGTCGACATCTTGCGCGCGATGCCGGTCGACCAGGCCGTGTCCCTGGCGTCGAAGCAGACCCAGCTCACGCTGCAAGGCGGGCGCAGCCGGTTCACGTTGCAAACGCTGCCGGCCGACGACTTTCCGCAGGTGCGCGAGGCCGCTGACTACGGTGCCGCATTCGAGGTGCCGCAGGCGGTGCTAAAGGCCTTGATCGGGCAGGTCGAGTTCGCGATGGCAGTGCAAGACATTCGCTACTTTTTGAACGGCGTGTTGTTCATCGCCGAAGGCACGCGCCTGACGCTGGTTGCGACCGACGGCAACCGCCTCGCACTCACACACGCCACGGTCGAGCATGAGTTGCCGCGCCAGGAAGTGATCTTGCCGCGCAAGACCGTGCTCGAGTTGCAGCGCCTGCTGCGCGACAGCACCGCACCCGATCAGGCGGTGCAGATTCGGTTCGCCGCGACGCAGGCCACCTTCGCGTTCGACGGCATCGAGTTCATCACCAAGCTCGTCGAAGGCCGGTTCCCTGACTACAACCGCGTGATCCCGAAAGGCAACCGCAACACGCTCACGCTCGACCGTGCGCCGTTGCTCGCAGCGCTTCAACGCGTGGCCATTCTGACCAACGAGAAGTTCCGCGGTGTGCGGCTCAACATTGCACCCGGCGCACTCCGCGTGGCCTCGAGCAACGCGCAGCAAGAAGAGGCCGACGAAGACATCGAGGTCGACTACGCCGGCGAGCCGATCGAGATCGGCTTCAACATCGGCTACCTGCTCGATGTGTTGACGCAAACCGATGGTGATCGGGTGACGCTCGAAGTCCAGAACGCGCACTCGACCGTGTTGTTCACGTTTCCGGGGCGGCCTGACTTCCAGTACGTGGTGAGTCCGATGCGGCTTTAGAAAAGTCAAACCAGCGGCGACAGCAGCCCACGCAAATCGTCGGGGCTGAACTTGACGGCCGCTGCCGCGTCACTGCCGAGCACGCCTTCGGCCAGCGCGGCTTTGCGGGCCTGCAACGCAAGCATGCGTTCTTCGATGCTGCCCTCGACGACGAGCTTGTAGACGAACACCGGCTGGTCTTGCCCGATGCGGTGCGCGCGGTCTGTCGCCTGGCGCTCGACCGCGGGGTTCCACCACGGGTCGACGTGGATCACGGTGTCGGCGGCGGTCAGGTTCAGGCCGATGCCGCCGGCCTTCAGGCTGAGCAGGAAGATCGGCACCTCACGCGCCTGAAAGCGCGCGACGACTGCACCGCGGGTGGCCACAGGCGTGTCGCCGGTCAACGTCAGGTAGGCCAGCTGCAGCGCGTCGAGCTCGGTCGCGATCAGCGCCAGCATCTCGGTGAACTGCGAAAACACCAGCACGCGCCGGCCTTCGTCGACGAGCTCGGGAAGCATGTCGCGCAGCCACTCGAGCTTGGCGCGCGGCATCGTGGCGGGCAGCTTGCTGCCTTTGACGAGCCACGGGTCGCAGCACACTTGGCGCAGCTTGAGCAGCGCGTCGAGGATCGAGATCTGCGCACCGTTGAAGCTCTGGCGCGCGAGCACGCGCCGCACCTGCTCGTCGGCGGCCACGCGCACGCTTTCGTACAGCGCGCGCTGCGCGCCCTGCAGCTGCACGAGGCGAATCACTTCGGTCTTGGGCGGCAGCTCGGTCGCCACGTCTTCCTTGCGGCGCCGCAGGATGAACGGGCGCACGCGTTGCGCCAGCAGCTCGGCGCGTGCGGTCTCGCCGTTGGTCTCGATCGGCTTGCGCCACAGGCGCGCGAAGCTGCGCGTATCGCCGAGAAAACCGGGCATCAGAAAGTCGAAGTGCGACCACAGTTCGCCGAGGTGATTCTCGAGCGGCGTGCCGGTCACGCACAGGCGATGCCGCGCGGTTAGGCGGCGCAGCGCGGTCGCGCTGCGGCTTGCGGCGTTCTTCACCATCTGCGCCTCGTCGAGGATCAGCAGGTGCCACGGCTGCGCTTGCAGCGCCTCGATGTCGCGCCACAGCAGCGGGTAGGTCGTGAACACCACGTCGTGCTCGGCGATGCGCGCGAAATCGCGTGCGCGGTCGGCGCCTTGCAGCGTGAGCACGCGCAGGCCGGGTGCGTTGCGTGCGGCTTCGGCCTGCCAGTTGGCGATCAGCGAAGTCGGCAGCACGACGAGCGCGGGCAGGGTGGGCCGCTGCTCAGAGACTGAGAGTTTTTCGATTGCCGACTCCACACCCGTTCGCACTGAGCTTGTCGAAGTGCCTAGCCCAGCCGGTGGTGCGGCTTCGACAGGCCTGTCCTGAGCCTTGTCGAAGGGCTCAGCCCGAACGGGGCCTGCGGGTACTTCGCGAAAAACTCTCAAACTATCAGCCGACGCGGCCGCGTCGCTTCTCGGGCCGAGCCGTCCCGCGTGCTTCTCGATCAGCAGATGCGCCAGCACCTGCGCGGTCTTGCCGAGCCCCATGTCGTCGGCGAGGATGCCGGCGAGCTGGTGCTCGCGCAGGTACTGCAGCCACGCGAGGCCGTGCAACTGGTAGGCGCGCAGCGTCAGGCCGAGGCCTTCGGGCGCGGCCACTTCGGGCGGCGTGCCGGCGGCGCGCAGGCGCTTTGCGAGCGTCGACAGACCGGCGTCGCCTTGCAGTTGCCACGCGCCGTGCTCGCCGGCGCGCGCGGCCTGCGTGTCGAGCAGCGTCAGGCGCATCGCCTCGATGCGCTGTGCTTCCCAGGTCGAGAGCCGCAGCGGGCCTTCTTTGCGGCGCGGGTCGGTGAGCAGGTCGAGCATCGCGCCGACGATCGATTTCAGCGGCCCGGCCGGGGCGTCGATGCGGCGCCCGCCGGGCGCGCGCAACGCGATCAGCGCGGTGTCGGCGATTGCCGCGAGCTCGCGGGCATCGAGCCAGCGGCGATCGCGCTTCAACAGGTCGGCGAGCAGCGGCGCGAGGTCGAGCGTTTCGCCGTCGACCTCGATGCCCAGGCTCAGCATGAACGAGCCTTCGCGCACCGGCTGGCGCAGCGCGACGATGCCCTCGGGCGTCTGCGCCTGAGCATCACCGCTGACCGGGTCGATCACGAGCCGCCAGCGGTCGACCGGCACGCTCTGGTGCGCGAAGCCCGGCTGCACGACGATCGCCCAGCCGAGCGCGCGCAGCCGCGGCACCTGCTCGGCCCAGAAGTCACCGAACTGCGACTCTTCGGCCAGCGACCAGAGCCCGGTGTGGCTCGCGCCGGCCTCGCGGTCGCGCCACTGCACCGCCTGCAGCGGCAACGCACGCAAGCCGCTCTCGATGAGTGCATCGCGGGCATCGGCCTCGGCCGACAGATCGCGTTGCAGCAGCACCCGCTCGCTCCACGCGCCGCGCAGCAACTCGGTCGGCTTCGGGCGGGTGTTGAGCACGCCCATCGGCGCAGGCGTCTCCCAGGTGAGCCCGGTGTCGGTGCGATAGGTCCAGTCGACGCGCGCGACCGTCAACTGTGCGCCGCGCAGGCCGAAGCCGTTCATCGCGCGCAGGCCGAGCAGGCCGTCGCCGCGGGTCAGGGTTTGCAGCGTCAGGCGCGGGACCAACTCGCCCGGCACGGCGGCGTCGGTGGGGCTGGTGTGAGTCGTCGGTTTGCGCAGCGGTGCCGGCACGGTTTTGGCGACGGGTGCGCGAACGGCTTCGGGCGCGTCGCGCAGCAGCGCCATCACGCGCGCTGCGTCGGCGTCGGGCAGCGCGGGCAGGCCGCGCAACTCGGCCGCGTCGGCGCCACGGCGCAGGGCTTCGAGCCAGACGTCGATCGTGGTGTCGTGCAGTGAGGTCGCGGGGGTGATCGACGGGGCGGCAGGGTCGGCAGCGTGGCGCTTGGGGGCAGAAGGCATGGCCCGATTGTCGGGCGTCTCCGCCCGGCGGCGACGGTCGGCGGTCGGCCGTCAGCGCGGCCGCGGCGCAACCCAGCGAGCAACCTGCTCGGCGACCCACGCGCCGTCATCTAGCGGCAGGTCGTGGCCGGCCTGCGGGTGGACCGCGATGTCGGCGTGCCAGCGTTGCGCCAGGTGCAGCGAGCAGCGCATGTCGACCAGCGCGTCGCGCGCGCTCGCGAGCACGAGCAGCGGCACATCGGGTGGCGTGGCCGGGGCGCTGAAGCGCGCGGCGGCCAGCAACTGGCGCAGCGCGTTGCGTTGTGAGACGGGCCGCTGGCGGCGCAGTTGCACCCAGGCGTCGAGCACGTCGGCCGCGGCCGTGGCGTTTCGGCTGGTGAGGCGCAGGATCGCGCGTTCGTGCCAGGCGTCGGTGTTCGTGAGCAGCGCGAGCCGCAGCAGCGTGCCGTAGTGGGCGGGCCGAAGCCGCCGATGCCACGGGTCGAACGGCCGCAGGCTGGTGTTGATCAGCGCGCAGCCGGCGATCGC
>JANLUW010000419.1:0-8064 GCA_031363645.1 Rhizobacter sp.
TCGACCAACGCGATCCTGACCACGTTCAACGAAGTGAACATGGCGCCGCTGATGGAGATGCGCAAGCGCTTTCAAGAGAAGTTCGAGAAGGAGCACGGCGTCAAGATCGGCTTCATGAGTTTCTTCGTGAAGGCTGCGGTCGCCGCACTCAAGAAGTACCCGATCATCAACGCGTCGGTCGACGGCAACGATATTGTTTACCACGGCTATTTCGACATCGGCATCGCCGTCGGTTCGCCGCGTGGCTTGGTTGTGCCGATCCTGCGCAATGCTGATCAGATGAGCTTCGCCGACATCGAAAAGAAGATCGCCGAGTTCGCGAAGAAAGCCGGCGAGGGCAAGCTCTCGCTCGATGACCTGACCGGCGGCACGTTCTCGATCAGCAACGGCGGCACGTTCGGCTCGATGCTCTCGACGCCGATCATCAACCCGCCGCAGGCAGCCATCCTCGGCGTGCACGCGACCAAAGATCGCGCGGTGGTCGAGAACGGGGTGGTCGTGGTGCGCCCGATGAACTACCTCGCGATGTCGTACGACCACCGCATCATCGACGGCCGTGAAGCCGTGCTGGGGTTGGTGGCCATGAAAGAAGCGCTGGAAGATCCGTCGCGACTTCTCTTCGATATCTGATGTTTGCAATCGAGGACTGAACCGTGGCACAAGAATTCGACGTGGTCGTCATCGGCAGCGGGCCGGGCGGCCAAATCGCTGCGATCCGCGCGGCACAACTCGGCTTGAACACCGCCTGCATCGACGAATGGAAGAACGAGAAGGGCGGCCCGGCGCCGGGCGGCACCTGCACCAACGTTGGCTGCATTCCATCGAAGGCGTTGCTTCAGTCGAGCGAGCACTTCGAGCAGGCCGGCCATCATTTCGCGGAGCACGGCATCGGCGTGACCGGCTTGACCGTCGACGTGGCGAAGATGCTGGCGCGCAAAGCAAGCGTCGTGAAGCAAAACAACGACGGCATCTTGTACCTGTACCGCAAGAACAAAATAACGTTCTTTCATGGCCGAGGCTCGTTCGTCAAGGCCGAAGGCGAGCGATACGAGATCGCCGTTGCCGGTGACAAGCGCGACACGCTGAGCGCTAAGCACGTGATCGTCGCAACGGGTTCCAACGCGCGCGCCTTGCCCGGTGCGGCGTTTGACGAAAGCACGGTCTTGTCGAACGATGGTGCGCTGCGCATCGGCGCCGTGCCCAAGACACTCGGCGTGATCGGCTCGGGTGTCGTCGGCCTGGAAATGGGTTCGGTCTGGCGCCGTCTCGGTGCCGATGTGACCGTGCTGGAGGCGTTGCCGACATTCCTCGGTGCAGTAGACGAACAGATTGCCAAGGAGGCGCTGAAGGCCTTCACGAAGCAGGGTCTGAAGATCAAGCTCGGCGTGAAGATCAGCGAAGTGAAAGCCGGCGCGGCGAGTGTATGCCTGTCCTACACCGACGCTGCCGGCAAGTCGCAGACGCTCGAAGTCGAGAAGCTGATCGTCTCGATCGGCCGCGTGCCGAACACGATCGGCCTGAACGCCGAAGCCGTCGAGTTGAAGCTCGACGAGCGCGGATTCATCGCGGTCGACGGAGACTGCAAGACGAGCCTGCCGAACGTGTGGGCCGTGGGCGACGTGGTGCGCGGCCCCATGCTCGCGCACAAGGCCGAAGAAGAGGGCTCGGCCGTCGCCGAGCGCATCGCGGGACAGCGTCCGCACGTCGACTTCAACACCGTGCCGTGGGTGATCTACACCTCACCCGAGATCGCCTGGGTCGGCCAGACCGAACAGCAGGTTAAGGTTGCGGGGCGCGGCTACAAGGTCGGCACCTTTCCGTTTATGGCGAACGGCCGGGCGCGTGCGATGGGCGACACGACCGGCCTCGTGAAGGTGATCGCCGACGACAAGACCGACGAAGTGCTGGGCGTGCACATCGTCGGCCCGATGGCGTCGGAGCTGATCGCCGAAGCGGTGATGGCGATGGAGTTCAAGGCGTCGTCCGAAGACATCGGCCGCATCTGCCACGCCCATCCGACGCTCGGCGAGGCAATGAAAGAGGCAGCGCTGGCTGTCGAGAAGCGCGCACTCAACTTCTGACCGTGAGTGTCCGAGCGCTTTACGAGCAGACCCTCGCTGAGCGCGGCTACACGGCCGACCCGGCGCAATTACGGGCGATCGACTCACTCGAACGCTGCGAGACCGAGTGGGCCGACTACAAGGCGCGGCGTGGCAACGCGTTGACCAAGCTGATCGCGCGGCCGCCGATTCCACGCGGCGTGTACATGTACGGCGGGGTCGGGCGGGGCAAGAGCTTCCTGATGGATTGCTTTTTCAACGCCGTGCCGCTGCAACGCAAGACGCGGCTGCACTTCCACGAATTCATGCGCGAGGTGCACCGCGAGTTGACCGAGCTGCAAGGCACGGTCAATCCACTGGCCGAACTCGGCAAACGAATGTCGCGGCGCTACCGGCTGATCTGCTTCGACGAGTTCCATGTGTCGGACGTGACCGATGCGATGATCCTTTATCACCTGCTCGAATCGCTGTTCGAGAACCGCGTCAGCATCGTCACGACCTCGAACTTCAAACCCGACGACCTGTATCCGAACGGCCTGCACCGTGACCGCATCTTGCCCGCGATCGCGCTGCTCAACGACAAGCTCGAAGTGATCAACGTCGACAACGGAAGCGACTACCGGCAGATCACGCTGGCACAAGTTGGGCTATACCAGACGCCGCTGAACGCAGAGGCCGAGGCTGCGATGTCAGATGCGTTCGAGCGCCTCGCCGAGGCCAAAGACGAGTCCCCGTTGCTTCGCATCGAACACCGCGAGATCCGCGCTCGCAGGCGCGCGGGTGGCGTGGTCTGGTTCGACTTCAAGGAACTGTGCGGTGGCCCGCGCTCGCAGAACGACTACCTCGAACTCGCGACCCGGTTTCATACCGTGCTGCTCTCCGGCGTGTCGGCGATGTCACCGCGCATGGCCTCGGAGGCGCGCCGTTTCACGTGGCTCGTCGACGTGCTGTACGACCGCCGCGTCAAACTGATTTTGTCGGCCGAGACGGAGCCCGAAGGCCTCTACACCGAGGGGCCCTTAGCACACGAGTTTCCGCGCACAGTGTCACGTTTGCGCGAAATGCAATCGGTAGAATTTCTGGCAACGGCGCGTCGTGATGTGGATACTTCTTTGACATGAAACTCGTTTGTGTCTTGCTTGTGTGCAGCGCATCGACAGCGGCCTGGGCCGATGCGGAACATGACCGTATCCGCAATGAGCGCAGCGCGGCCAACGCGCGGCTCGCCACCCAAGAGCGCGAATGCGAGACGCGTTTCATCGTTGCGCCGTGCCTGGACGGAGCGCGAACCGAGAACCGCGCGACGCTGTCGCTGCTGCGCCAGCAAGAGCTGCAACTCGACGAAGGCCAGCGCCGCGCCATCGCCGAGGCGCGCCGCAAGGCGATTGCGGAGAAGGCCGAAGCGCAGCAAGCGCGCGCGAGTGAATCGGAGGCTCAGCCGCCGCGGGTGCGCGTGCGACGCGATCCTCAGGCCGTGCCGACGCCGTCCTGGCGTGAGCCGGATGCCCATGCGACGCGCGCGGCCAGCGCTGCCGCGACGGGCGCAGGGCGGGCGTCGAATGAGCAGCTCAGCGGGAAGAAATTCGACGCAAGGGCACGTGCGGTGGGGGACCACCGCGAGTCGGTCGAACGCCGCAATGCGCAGCGGGCAGCGCGTGGCAAGGTTGCAGCTCCGCTGCCGGCGGCTGCGGGCAGCTCGGCACCGCGCTGATTGCAGCACGGGTCGGTGGAGCCGGCTAGTCGAGTGCTTCGACGCGTACCAGTGCAAGCGAGAGGTTGTCACCACCTCCCCGGGCGCGTTGGCGCGCCTTGCTCACCAGCATTTCGCTTGCCTCGCGCGGCGGCAGCGCATGCACGATGGCGCCCATCTCGCGCGGCGTGAAGTAGTGCCAGAGGCCATCGCTGCAAGCCAGGATGCTGTCGCCGATTTCGAGCTGATCGACGTGCTTGTGCGAAAGCGGCGGGTCGGCATTCGTGCCGAGGCAGCCGGTGAGCAAGTTCGACTGCGGGTGCGCATTGGCTTCGTCTTCGGTGATCTGGCCTTCGTCGACGAGACGCTGCACATACGAGTGATCGACTGTTCGACTGACCAGATCGGCACCGCGGAAGTGATAGACCCGCGAATCGCCCGCGTGAATGATGTCGCACTGGCGGGAAGGGCTCACGATGAATGCTGCGACGGTGCTGTGCGGTTCTTCTTCTGAAGTGATCGCGGTCAGCTTGATCATCAGGTGCGCTTCGAGCACCAGCTGCTTGAGCGCTTCGCCGGCATCGTCGCTGTTCGGTGCATAGCGCTCGAACAACTGGTTGGCCGTCAACAGCACCTGGTCGGCGGCCTTGCGACCACCGCTCTTGCCGCCCATGCCGTCGGCGAGTACGGCCATCATGCAACCCGGTGCGCGGTCGTGCGGCAGGATCTCCACTTGGTCTTGCTGGTATGCCCGGTCGCCCCGGTGCATGCCGGTGGTGCCGGTGAGGCGGTAACCCGAAGTCGCTGTGCTCATGATCGAAAACTATAATCGTTCAGGATTAATTCCCCCGCCCAATTCCGCACAAAATCCGTAGTCACAGCGCGCGCCCATGGACATCAACCTGCATTCCCTTCCGCGCCGCCTGATCGAGCTGCGAATGGAGCATGCCGACCTCGACAGCTTGATCGACCAAGCCGCACTCACGCTGCCCGACGACGAGCTGAGCGTGCGCCGCCTGAAAAAAAGGCGCCTGCTGCTGCGCGACCGCATATCGCAGATCGAGGCGGAGCTCGATCCGCCCGAGCCTGCGTGAGCCCACTGGAAGAGGCGGTCGCTGCAGCTTTCTCGCACGGGGGCGCGCTCGCACAGGCCGATGAACACCACGTGGAACGTGAGGTGCAGTTGCGCATGGCGCTCGGCGTCGCGCAAGCCATCGACACGAAGAGCGCGCTTGTCGCCGAGGCAGGCACCGGCGTCGGCAAGACCTTTGCCTATCTCGTGCCGACCCTGCTCAGCGGCGCGCGTGCGCTCGTCAGCACTGCGACCAAAAGCCTGCAAGACCAACTCTTCCTGCGCGACATCCCGCGCCTGCGCGATGCGCTGAAGTTGCCGGTCACCGTTGCGCTGCTTAAGGGCCGCAGCAGCTATCTCTGCCTGCATCGGCTGGGCCAAGCCCGCCAAGCCGAGACGCTGCCCGATCGCTGGGCGATGCGCACGTTGGCGAAGGTCGAGCAGTGGTCGCACGTGACGGTCAGCGGCGACTTGGCCGAACTCGACGGGCTCGACGAACGCAGCAGCGTGATCCCGCTCGTCACGTCGACGCGTGAAAATTGTTTGGGCCAGGAGTGCCCGCAGTTTCGCCAATGCCACGTCGTCAAGGCACGACGCGAAGCGATGCTGGCCGATATGGTGGTCGTGAACCACCACCTGTTCTTCGCCGACATGACCCTGCGCGACACCGGCGTGGCTGAGTTGCTGCCGAGCGTCGAGGTGGCGTTGTTCGACGAGGCGCATCAACTCACCGAAGCCGGCGTGCAGTTTCTCGGCACCACGCTGGGTACCGCACAGGTGATCGATTTCGCGCGCGACATGCTCGGCATCGGTCTGCAACAGGCGCGCGGCCTGCAGCCCTGGCAGGAGCTGGCAGGCGCCTGCGACCTCGCCGCGCGAGACCTGCGCATCGCCGCGGCCGGGCGGCTGCGTGACTTGCGCGGCACGATCAAACTGCGTTGGAACGAGCGCGGCGAGCAGGCTGATTTCAAGGCGGGCCTCGACGGCGTACGGCAAACCTGCGAGGCCGCCGCGGCCAGCCTGAAAGTAGTTGTCGACATGTCGCCCGACTTCAACAAACTGATGGAGCGCGCAACCCGTTTTGCCGTGCTTGCGCAAAGCTTCGCCGAGCCGGCCGAAGAGGGCAACGTGCGCTGGATCGATGTTTCGCCGCACCAGGCGCGTCTCGTCGATTCGCCGCTCGACATCCGCGATGCGTTGCGCGAGCAAATGGCTTCGTCGCCGAAGGCCTGGGTCTTCACCTCGGCCACGCTCGGCGACGACGACAGGCTTTCGTGGTTCACCGAGTCGGCGGGCCTGACCAATGCGCGAACCCTGCGTCTCGGCAGCCCGTTCGACTACGCGGCGCATGCCCGGCTCTACGTGCCGCGCGGCTTCCCGAAACCGAACGAGCCGGAGCACGCGGCCTCGGTCGCGGTGCTCGCTTCCCGCTGCGCGCGTGCGCTCGGTGGTCGCACCTTCGTGCTGACGACGACCCTGCGCGCGTTGCAGGCGATTGGCGAGCGGCTCAAGCTGGAGTTCGATGCGAACGGCGATTCACTGCAGGTGCTGATTCAGGGCCAGATCCCGAAGCGCCAATTGATGCAGCAGTTTCTCAACTCACCGCGCTCGGTGCTCGTCGGCTCGCAAAGCTTCTGGGAAGGCATCGACGTGCCCGGCGACGCGCTGCAGTGCGTGCTGATCGACAAGCTACCGTTCCCGCCGCCGAACGATCCGCTGGTCGAGGCGCGCGTGAAGCGGCTCGAAGGCGAGGGCCGCAATCCATTCGCCGACTACTTTGTCGCCGAAGCAGCAGTGTCGCTGAAGCAGGGGGCCGGCCGGCTGATCCGCAGCGAGACCGACCGCGGCCTGCTGGTAGTGTGCGACCCGCGCATGGCGGGCATGAACTACGGAAAACGCCTGCGTGAAGCACTGCCGCCGATGACGATGGTGGCCACTGAATCCGGGGCGCTCGACTGGCTCGCCAGCCTGCAGGCTGCGGCGCTGCCCTACTGAACGCTCACCACAGCTGCCACCACGGTTTCTTGGCGATGCCCATGCCGTCGGTTTGGATGGTCGTTGCCGGGAAGTTTTTCACCAACACGCGGTTCGCGTCGTCGCGCAGTTCGGTCAGGCCGAGCTTGTCATAGCTCTCCGACATGATGAAAAGCGCTTCCTGGGCCGAAGGCGACTGCTGGAAATCGGCCACCACCGTTTGTGCCCGGTTCACCGCCGCGATGTAGGCGCCGCGCCGGTAGTAATAACGCGCCACGTGCACCTCATAGGCCGCGAGCGAGTTGGTGATGTAGTTCATGCGCACGCGCGCATCGTCGGCGTAAAGCGACTGCGGGAACTGATCGGCGAGTTGCTTGAACGACTGGTACGAATCGCGCGCCGCCTGCTGGTCTCGTTCCGACAAATCTTGTCGTGCGAGGCTGCCGAGCAGCCCGAGGCTGTCGTTGAAGTTCACCAGGCCCTGCAGGTACAGCGCGTAGTCGACCGCTGCGCTCGTCGGGTGCAGCTTGATGAAGCGCTCGAGCGTCGAGAGCGCCTGTGCCTTTTCGCCGCCTTTGTAGAGCATGTAGGCACGTTCTATTTGCGCCTGTTGCGCGAGCGCCGTGCCTGAGGCGCGGCCTTCGAGCCGCTCGTAGAGCTTGCCGGCGCGCTCGAAGTTGCCTTGCGAGGCTTCCTCTTTGGCCTCTGCATACAATCTCTCTGCGCTCCACTGCGACTCGGCCTCTTTCGGGGTAGATCCGCAGCCCGCGAGCACCGCCATCAGCATCGTCATCACGATAGCTCGGGGCCGTCGCAGCACACTCAATTGAATCATGGGCTTGGGGCGTTCCGCACTGCGGCGCCATCCTGTCAAAAAGCGAGCTTCGATTATATGGTTCAGGTCCCGGTGGTTTTGGTCGCAGCCCCGGTCATCGCCGACGACGCCGAGACAGAGGCGCCGTGGAGCGCCCAGCCCGAGCGCCGCGAGGCATCAGTGCCGGCCGAGCTGCATGGCCAACGCCTCGACAAGGCGGTGGTCGCGATGGCCAACGAGTTTTCACGCAACCACTTGCAGGGGCTTATCGAGGCCGGGCACGTCACGGTCGACGGAGTGCCCGCGGGCAGTGCCTCGCGCAAGGTGCTCGCGGGACAGGTGATCGCGGTCGAGCTGGTGCCGACCGCCGAGAGCCGCGCGTTCCGGCCGGAAGCCTTGGCGATCGCGATCGTGTTCGAGGACGAGCACCTGCTCGTCCTCGACAAAGCCGCCG
>JANLUW010000437.1:0-3779 GCA_031363645.1 Rhizobacter sp.
TGCGACATGGTCGACGACGCCGAGTTGCTCGAACTCGTCGAAATGGAAGTGCGCGAGCTGCTCGACAAATACGAATTCCCCGGCGACTCGACCCCCATCATCCACGGCAGCGCCAAGCTGGCCTTGGAAGGTGACAAAGGCGAACTCGGCGAACAAGCCATCCTCAAGCTCGCAGAAGCCCTCGACACCTACATCCCGCAGCCCGAGCGCGCCATCGACGGTGCCTTCCTGATGCCCGTCGAAGACGTCTTCAGCATCTCCGGTCGCGGCACCGTCGTCACCGGCCGAGTGGAGCGTGGCATCGTCAAAGTCGGCGAAGAAATCGAGATCGTCGGCATCACCCCGACCCAAAAGACCACCTGCACCGGCGTCGAGATGTTCAGGAAGCTGCTGGATCAAGGCCAAGCGGGCGACAACGTCGGCATTTTGCTCAGAGGCACCAAGCGCGAAGACGTGCAGCGCGGCCAGGTGCTGTGCAAGCCCGGATCGGTCAAGCCGCACACCCACTTCACCGCCGAGATCTACGTGCTGAGCAAAGAAGAGGGCGGGCGCCACACGCCGTTCTTCAACAACTACCGGCCGCAGTTCTACTTCCGCACGACCGACGTGACCGGTGCGGTCGAGTTGCCCAAGGACAAGGAAATGGTCATGCCGGGCGACAACGTCAGCATCACCGTCAAGCTGATCAACCCGATCGCGATGGAAGAAGGCCTGCGCTTCGCCATCCGTGAAGGCGGCCGGACTGTCGGCGCCGGGGTCGTGGCCAAGATCATCGAATAAGGCGGAACCATCATGCAAAAGCAAAAGATCCGCATCCGCCTCAAGGCATTCGACTACAAGTTGATCGACCAATCGGCCCTCGAAATCGTCGAAACCGCCAAGCGCACCGGCGCGATCGTCAAGGGTCCGGTCCCGCTGCCGACGCGCATGCAGCGTTTCGACATCCTGCGTTCGCCGCACGTCAACAAAACCTCACGTGACCAGTTCGAGATTCGCACGCACCAGCGGCTGATGGACATCGTCGATCCGACCGACAAAACGGTCGACGCGCTGATGAAGCTCGACCTGCCGGCTGGCGTCGACGTGGAAATCAAGCTGCAGTAAACCTGCCATCAACGCCCCGCCCGAGAGCTGGCACTTGCGGCTTCATTCGCAAGTGCTAAACTCAAAGGCTTTTCCGCTGGCGCAACTTCGGCTGCGCGAGACGAGAAACTTATCAACCCGACCAATCGATGTCGGGCTCGTGAACAAAGGCTCGAATCGCCGCACAAGCGACAGAGCTGGAGAAAACATATGACGACAGTCAATCCAGGCCATCGCCTCGGTTTGCTGGGCCGCAAGGTGGGGATGATGCGCATCTTCACGGACGATGGCGATGCCATTCCCGTGACGGTGCTCGACGTGTCCAATAACCGCGTCGCCCAGATCAAGACCGAGCAGATCGACGGCTACAGCGCCATCCAGGTGGCGTTCGGCGAGCGCAAGGCGTCTCGCGTGTCCAAGCCCGAAGCGGGTCACTTCGCCAAGGCGGGTGTTGAGGCCGGCGAGATCCTCCAAGAATTCCGTGTCGCCGCTGAGGTGGCTGCCGAATACAAGCCGGGCGCGCACGTCGTGCCTGCCGGTGTATTCGCAGTCGGCCAGCTCGTCGATGTGCAAGGCACCTCGATCGGCAAAGGCTTCACCGGCACGATCAAGCGCCACAACTTCAAGTCGCAACGCGCGTCACACGGCAACAGCCGTTCGCACAACGTGCCCGGCTCGATCTCGATGGCACAGGACCCAGGGCGCGTGTTTCCGGGCAAGAAAATGTCCGGCCAGCGCGGTCACGTGACCAAGAGCGTCCAGAACCTCGACATCGTCCGCATCGACGAAGCCCGGCAGCTGTTGCTGGTGCGCGGCGCCGTGCCGGGGCACAAGAATGCTCACGTCGTCGTCAGCCCCGCGATCAAGGTCAAGGTGAGGCGCGAAGGCGTTGCCGCCCCGATCGCCGCGCCCGCGAAAGGAGCGAAGTAATGCAGCTCGAACTCCTCAACGAACAAGGCCAGCCCACGTCGAAGGTCGACGCACCTGACACGCTGTTCGGTCGTGAGTACAACGAAGCCCTAGTGCACCAGATCGTCGTGGCTTTTCAGGCCAACGCGCGTCAAGGCACGCGCGCACAGCTCGACCGGGCGATGGTCAAGCACTCGACGAAGAAGCCGTGGCGCCAAAAAGGCACCGGCCGCGCACGCGCCGGCATGACCTCGTCGCCGCTGTGGCGCGGAGGTGGTCGGATTTTCCCGAACAGCCCGGACGAAAACTTCACGCAAAAGGTCAACAAGAAGATGTACCGCGCCGGCATGGCGGCGATCTTTTCGCAGCTGGTCCGCGAAGGCCGTTTGGCCGTCGTCGATTCGCTGACCGTCGACTCGCCGAAGACCAAAGCGCTCGCCGCCAAGTTCAAGGCGATGGGCCTCGATTCGGTGCTGGTCATTACCGACCGGCTCGATGACAACCTTTTGATGGCTTCGCGCAACCTGATCAATGTGCTCGTCGTCGAGCCGCGTCACGCCGACCCGCTGGCACTCGTGCACTTCAAGAAAGTGCTCGTGACCAAGGCGGCGGTCGAGCAACTCAAGGAGATGCTGGCATGAGCACGTCATCCGAAAAGTCGGCCGTCACGGCTGCGAAAGTCGTGCGCCCAAAGCACGCCGCCGACCGCCTCGCGCAAGTGTTGATCGCCCCGATCGTGTCCGAGAAGGCAACGATGGCGGCCGAGAAGTACAACCAGGTGTTGTTCAAGGTGATGCGCGACGCCACCAAGCCCGAAATCAAAGCGGCCGTTGAGCTGATGTTCAAGGTCGAGGTCGAGTCCGTTTCGACCGTGATCCAAAAAGGCAAGGTCAAGCGTTTCGGCAAGTCGATCGGCCGCCGCGACCACGTCAAGAAGGCGTATGTATCGCTCAAGGCGGGCCAAGAGCTCAACTTTTCCGGGGAGGCAGCGTAATGCCTGTCATCAAGATCAAGCCGACTTCGCCAGGCCGCCGTGGCGTGGTGAAGGTGGTGCACCCGCATCTGTACAAGGGCAAGCCCGAGGCATCGTTGCTCGAGCCTCAAATGCAGAACGCCGGCCGCAACAACAACGGTCACATCACGATTCGCCATCGCGGCGGTGGTCACAAGCACCACTACCGCATCGTCGACTTCGTGCGCAACAAAGACGCGATCCCGGCGAAGGTCGAGCGCATCGAGTACGACCCGAATCGCACGGCGCACATTGCGCTGGTCTGCTACGCTGATGGCGAGCGCCACTACATCATCGCGCCACGTGGCCTCGAAGTCGGTGCCACGGTTCTGAGCGGCGCCGAAGCGCCGATCAAGGCCGGCAACACGCTGCCGATCAAAAACATACCGGTGGGCTCGATCATCCACGCGATCGAGATGTTGCCCGGTAAGGGCGCGCAGATCGCGCGATCGGCCGGCACCTCGGCCACGCTGCTGGCACGTGAAGGCATCTACGCGCAGGTTCGGTTGCGGTCGGGTGAGGTTCGCAAGATTCACATCGACTGCCGCGCGACCATCGGTGAAGTCTCCAACGAAGAGCATCAGCTGCGCCAGTACGGCAAGGCTGGCGCGATCCGTTGGAGGGGCATCCGTCCGACGGTTCGTGGCGTCGCCATGAACCCGGTGGATCACCCGCACGGTGGTGGTGAAGGTCGTACCGGTGAGGGCCAGGCGCCTGTGTCTCCGTGGAACACGCTGACCAAGGGCTACCGCACTCGAAGCAACAAGCGCACACA
>JANLUW010000485.1:0-9001 GCA_031363645.1 Rhizobacter sp.
GCCGGCCCGGTCGCGTCGAGGCCTAAGCTCGAACCGGAGTCGACCGCTTCGCAGTTCGACAGCGTCGAAGAGCTCCCGTCGCTGCCTTCGCCGCTCCCCCGCCCATGCCCCCGCCTGCCGTCCCGATGCTCGCCCTGCCGGCCGCCACCCCGAGCGAGGCCGACGCCAAACGCCTGCTCGGCGAGGGCGCTCTCGAGCGCATTCAAGCGCGTGTTACAGCGAGCGAACTGCACCACAGCGGCGAGATTCGCGTGTGCATCGAAGCCGGTTTGCCGACGAGCTACCTGAGGCGCGAGGCCAATGCGCGCGAACGCGCCGTGATGATGTTCGGCAAGCTGCGTGTCTGGGACACCGAGCACAACAACGGCGTGCTGATCTACCTGCTGCTCGCCGAACATTCGATCGAGATCATTGCCGACCGCGGCCTCGCGCGGCAGGTCGACGCCGCCGAGTGGCAGCGCGTCACGGGGGCGATGAGCGCGGCGTTCAAGTCCGGCCAATTCGAAGCCGGGCTGAACGAGGCCGTCGATGCGGTCGATGGGCTGCTCGCCAAGCACTTCGCGCTTGCGCCCGGCGAGGTGAACCCGAACGAGTTGCCGGACGCGCCTTTTTTGCGGTGAATCACTGGGTCGCAGCTGCCGAAAACGCGCTCAGGTAACGTGCGCAGAGGGCGCCGACAGTTGCACGCGATGGGCAGTTCCGCATGTTGTTCTTCTCTCGGGAAGAAGCGAGGATTCATGTTCATGTCGAGCACCCTGATGGAGAGCCGGAGAGGCAAAATTCTGGCTTCCACCGGACGTGAATCTGGCCAATCACACGGGTCTGTCAGGGCGCCACCTGCGCGAAGCGCAAAGCGTTGTCGAGTTCCACTTGAAGGAGATTGAAGATGCCTGGAATCGCCACTTCGGTAGCTGAAGTCGCCCACGTTTCACGGCACGGCTTCTGGCTGCTTCTTGGATGCAGAGGAACTGTTGGTTCCGTTCGAGTGCTTCCCGTGGTTCAAGAAGGCAACGATCGAACAACTGTCCGACGTGCGGTGGCCGACGCCGAATCACCTCTACTGGCCGCAACTCGATGCTGATCTCTCAGTCGAATCCGTTCGCGATCCGGCGGCCTTTCCGTTGGTGTCAAGGGTGACAGGCTGATCTATCGGCCCGACTGCCTGCACTTGGCAGTGATGAACCCAGTCGACGATTCGGGCGGCTGCGCATCCACACCCGGCGCACCCGCTGACCATCTGTCAAGCTGTTTTTCAGACAGCAAGTTGCGTGTGAAAGCACCTGCACTGATCCTCGATGCGGCGCCACACTGCGGTCGCTTCGCAGTTGAGGCGTACTTGCACAGGGCAAAGAATAAAACTTCGATATCTGACCACAACGACATAGGTCTCGGCTGCACTTCTCCAAGGCTGTGGAGGCGGGGGCAGTGATGCCGGTTCGGCACCAGTGGTCACGCCCGTCACGACGTTCCCGCTGTTCGCGGGCTACAAGGCACGAATCACGGCCGGCGCCGGCGACAACTACACCATGTTTGAAATTGCGCGGGCAATGCCGCGTTCACGACGGCCGCCGCGGTCCCGGCGAGCTTTGAAGGTGTCAACCGTTTTTTGTCGACCCAAACCGCGACCGTCAACTTGACGAATTGCATGCCGGCGTCGAATGCCTTCACCAGCACGGGCTAGTGCGACTCGAACTTGAGCCTGCTCGGCACCGCCATTGCCGGGGTCGAATACAGCAAGAACACCACAGCGTCGTCTGCACTTCCTGCCACAGTGAATGCTGGCGACACGGCCGTCTTTGCGGCGGTAACGGTGTATGCGAACAGCACGAAGGCGACGGTTGCTGGCCAACGCAATCTCAGCTACGTCATCGAAGCAGACACGCCAACGACGGCGATCGCGAACCTGATTACCAAAGGCTTCAACAACGCCAACCAATTGCTGTTCACTCAACAGGCTCGCTACCGCATTGCCGCAGGTGGCACGCTCACGTCGATATCAATTGACGTGCAGTTCAGCACCGTGAGCACGAACCATGTCGTCTACACGAAAAGCTGAACCTTGCGTCAGGCGGAGGTGCCAAGGGTCGGGCACATGCTCAACCTCATGAGTCATCGAGCGAGTTTTGGATCAGCGGCGGCACCTGCCGGCCGACGGTTTCTGGGCGGCTGGTTCATTGCAGGATGAATCTTGACTACTCGCCATGAAATTGGCCTCGCTGCTGCGGTGCTTCTTTCCGCGTATGCGAGCGCCAGTGGCGTGATCGCGACCGGCGCAGACACCTACATGGTCACTGGCCAAGCAGACCTTGGTCCGAACAAGACAGCCGCCGCACGACAAGCCGCAATCGAAGCCGCCAGTGCGCCTTGCGCCAAGCTCGGCAAGCGGCCCGCAGTTGAAAATGCGACGAACCAAGATGTCGGCTCGGCCGGCGTGTTTCAACTTCGCGGCGGAACCACGTTGACTTTTCGTTGTTTCGACCAATTCAAATAGCTCACATCGAGCGGCATCGTGTGGGCCAGGGCTTGGACGACATTCGGCAACAGCAAGTTGCGAAAATGCGAATGCACAAATTGATTGGATGTCTCGTTCTTAGTTTGCTTGTCGGATGCGCGTCTGCGGGCATCGTACCGATGGACAAAGGCACTTCTCTTATTGCGAAGAAGAGCGCTCAAGTCGGATTCGGCCCGCCGATCGGGATCAAGGGCGAAGCGTACGCGGAGGCAAACGACTTTTGCGCAAAGGAAGCCAAGTCAGTCGAAACCCTGCGACTCGAGTAGACCGATTCAGGTTTTGTCCGGCCAGCGGCTGTTTCACTTGAGTTTCGGTGTGTCGCCAAGTAGTCCCGCTTCGACCGGCTGCGTGCGCACCGCCCACACCACGCCCATGATCAGCAGGGCCACGCCGATCAACGTCAACATCTGCGGCCATTGCTTGCGCAGCACGAATGCATAACTGAGTGCGGCCAGCGTCTCGAACACGATCAACTGACCGGCCAGTGCTGGCGGCCGGCGCGGGCTCGCCACGCTCCCGCACAGCGTGCCGAGCCACGAGGCGAACAGGCCGATCGCGAACATCAGAAGGATGAATTCGGCAGCACGCGGGCCGAACGGCATTTCGAACGGGTCGCCGCGAGCGATGTTCCAGCCCCACGTGAGCCCATAGCCGACGAGCGCCAGCGGCAAGGTCATCAGCCCCTGCGCGGTGGCCCAGCCGCGCGGGCTGCGGTCGGGGTGGGCGCGCAGCCATTCGGCATTGCGGATGGGGTACCAGGTCCAGCACACAACCGCGCCGACGGCGAGGAGGCCGCCGACCGCATAACGCGTGAGGTCGGCATGCGGGTCAGCCCGCAAGTGCGCGAGCTCGACGCGATTCACGAGCGCGATGCCGAGCCCGATCAACGCGAGCGACGGCAGCAACTTCGACCACGCGATCGGCGCCTCGGCGCGCGCGCCCGCACCGGCACGCCGCAGCTTCGAGGTGATCGCGATCACGACCGGCAAGGTGCCGATGACCATCGTCGGCAACGGCCCGCCCGCGCGCTGGATCGCACTCGCGAGGAACAGGTAGTAGACGATGTTGCCGACGAGTGCGAGCTTGAGCGCCTCGATCCAATCGGCCTTCGAGAGCTGCGCGAGCTTGTGTCGATCGAACCACGCGAGCGGCAGCGCGATCAGCCCGAACGCGAGGTAGCGGCCGAACGACTGCAAGGCCGCGGGATACTCCGGCAGCAACAGCGGGCCGACGAACACCAGCCCCCACATCAGGCCGGCGGCGAGGGCGAAGGCCATGCCTGAGAGTCGTCGGGGTTCGGTCATCGTGCGCGGCAGTGTGCCGCAAGCGCCGCCCGCACCACTTCGTTCGAACCCAAGGAGCTTCATGACATCGATCGACACGACGCGGCGCCATTGGCTGGCCGCCTCGGGCTTTGCAGCGCTGCTGAGTTTCACGATCGCACCGGCCGCGGTGGCCGCCGATCCGGCGCAAACGCAAACGCAAACCGAGACGCAGCGCCTGCACGCGCTCTTCGATGCGCGCTGGGAAGCGCAGATGCAGCGCTACCCGGAGTGGGCCAGCCACCTCGGCGACACGCGCTACGGTGATCGTCTCCAGGATGCCTCGCCAGCTGCGACCGCCGCGAGTTACGCGGCCACGCGCGAGACGCTGGCACGAGCGCAGGCGATTGCGCGCGACCCGCTCGCGCCGGTCGACCAAGTCTCGCTCGACATGTTCATCTACGAGCTGCAGGAAGACCTGCGCTACGAGCCCTTCGCCGGCTACCGCAGCTTGAGCCTCGGCGCGCTCGATGGCTTCCAGTCGAACTTCGCCGACCTGCTCACGATCAGCCCGGTCGCAACGGGTGCGCAGGTCGAGCAAGTGTTGGCGCGCATTGCGGCCTACCCGCGGCGCGTCGACCAAGAGCTGGCGCGGCTGCGCGAAGGCATGCGGCTTGGTTGGGTGCCGCCGCGCAACGTGCTCGAGCGCGTGTTGGTGCAGCTCGATGCCCTGCTCGCGCCTGCCCCTGAGGAGGGCCCGTTCTTCACGCCGTTCAACCAGCTCGGCACCGACATCCCGGCGGCCGAGCAGCAGGCGCTGCGCGAGCGCGCCAGGCTGGCGATCGCCGAGCAGGTGCTGGTGCCGCTGCGCCGGCTGCGTGCCTTCGTGGCCGACGAGTACCTGCGCGCCGCGCCGTCCGATGGCGCGCTGAGCCTGTACCCGCAAGGCGCCGCGGTCTACGCGGCGGCAGTGCAATCGCAGACGACCACCACGCTGAGCGCCGCGCAAATTCACGCGATCGGCCTGCGCGAGATGGCGCGGCTGCGCGCCGAGATGGAGGCGGTGCAGCGCAAGGTCGGCTTCACCGGCGACTTCGCCAAGTTCATCGCCCACCTCAACACCGACCCGAAGTTCTTTCACACCGGCCCCGAGGCGCTGCTCGCCGGCTACCGCGACATCGCCAAGCGCATCGACCCCGAACTGCCTCGGTTGTTCGCCGTGCTGCCGCGCGCGCCCTACGGCGTGCGTGCGATGCCGGTCCACATGAGCCCGGACCGCGCCGAGTACTACGACACACCGACGCTCGACGGTTCGCGCGGCGGCTGGTTCAACGCCAACGTCGCGGCCTGGCGCAAACGCCCGATCTGGGCGATGGAAACGCTTGTGGCACACGAGGCGGTGCCGGGTCATCACCTGCAGGTCGCGCGTGCGCTCGAACTCGGCGAGCTGCCGAAGTTCCGGCGCAGCGCCGGCTACGTGGCCTACACCGAGGGCTGGGCGCTGTACGCCGAGACGCTGGGGTTCGAACTCGGCCTGTACAAAGATCCGTACAGCCGCTTCGGCCACCTGCAGTGGCAGGCGTTTCGCGCCGCCCGGCTCGTCGTCGATACCGGCATCCATGCGTTCGGCTGGTCACGCCAGCGGGCGATCGACTGGATGGCCGAGCGCACCGGCGTCGATGTGCCGTTCGTCAGCAGCGAGGTCGATCGCTACTACTCGTGGCCGGCGCAGGCGCTCGGCTACATGGTCGGCGAGTTGAAGATCATCGAGCTGCGCGACCGCGCGAAGCAAAAACTCGGCGCGCGCTTCGACATCCGCCAGTTCCACAGCGTGGTGCTCGACCAGGGCGCCGTGCCGCTGCCGGTGCTCGAGCGCGCGGTCGATGCGTGGGTGGCGTCGGTGGTCGCGGCGCCGCGCTGAGCTTCAGGTCGGTCAAACCGGCGTCGTGCCCCAACCACCGCCCAACGCCCTGGTCAACCCGATCGTCGACTGGTACTGCGCCGAGCGCACTTGAAGCGCTTGCCTGCGGTTCGCGAGCTCGCTGCGGCGCGCATCCAGCAGCTCGAGCTGGCTGACGTAGCCGTTGCGGTAGCGCGAAGTCGAGAACACGGTGGCGCGGCTGGCCGAATCGACGGCTTGCGCTTGGGCGGTCGCCTGATCGGCGAGCAGGCGCAACGACGACAACTGGTCCTCGACATCGCGGAACGCCACGAGCACCTGCCCGCGGTAGCCCGCGGCGGCAGCGTCCCATTGCGCATTCGCGCTTTGCACGCCGGCTTCGCGGCGGCCGCCGTCGAAGATCGGAAGCGACAGCAACGCGCCGACGCCCCAGGCGCGCGCCGACCACTTGAACAGGTCGCCGAGGTCGGCCGACGCGAAACCGCCCGATGCGGTGAGTGCCACATCGGGGAACCACGCGGCCTGCGCGATGCCGACACGTGCCTGCGCGGCCTGCATCGTGCGCTGCGCCGCGGCCACGTCGGGCCGGCGCGCGAGCACGGTGCTCGGCACACCGGGCGGCACCTGCGGCAGCGCGCCGCTCCGGTCATTGCCTTCGGTGCCGTCGTTACCACCGGTTCGGCCCGCCTTGTCGGCCAGCCGCTCTGTCAGCGTCAGCGCACTCGGCAGTTCGCCGAGCAGCACCGCGAGCGCGTGTTCGAGTTCGGCGCGGCGCCGGTCGAGCGCAAGCGCTTGCGACTCGGTCGAGGCGACCTCGGTGCGCACGCGCGCCAGGTCGAGCTCGGCCACGTCGCCGGCGGCGTGGCGGCGTTCGGTGAGGTGCAGCGTGTCCCGGTAGGCGACCACGGTTTGCCGCACGAGTGCGCGTTCGGCATCGAGCGCGCGCAGGCCGAAGTAGGTTTGCGCCACATCCGATTGCACCAGCAGTGGCGTGCTCTGCACCAGCGCCTCGCGCGCAGCGGCGTTGCTCGCACCCGCGAGGCGGCTGAACAGGTCGGGCTCGTACGAGGCACCGAGGCCAGCGTTGAACACGTTGCCGGCCGCCGTCGTGCCGAGCGCGGGGCTCGCCGACTGCCGGTTCGCGCCGCCGTTCAGGCCGAGTTGCGGCAGGCGGTCGGCATCAATCGATCGCAGCAACGCACGGGCCTGCGCGAGCCGAGCCGCCGCGAGCTGGATGCTGGTGTTGTTGCGATCGGCGCGCGCCACCAGGTCGTCGAGCAGCGGGTCGGCGAAGGACTTCCACCACTGGCCGCGGGCTTGCGCTTCGGCGGGTCGGAGGGCAGCCCAAAGGCCGTCGAGCTCCTTGAAGGCGAGCGGTGCGGCCGGCGGCGCGACCGGCTCGAAGGTCGGTGTGGTCGATCAGCCGGCGATCACGAGGGCGGCGAAAAGGCTGGTGAAAAGAGGGGCGAGCGCCCCGCGGGCCGATAAGCGTTTGTGGTTCATGTCGTGTCCTTGCAAATTCATTCCGGCAAGCGCAGCGGCGCCGCCGGTCGCGGTGTCAGCGCGTGGCTCTCGCCTCCGCCGCCGCCGATCGCATGGCCGGCATCGACGTGCGGCACATCGCCGTGCAACTTCAACGGCCGGTTGCCGGCCAGCCTCCTCATCAGCACGTAGAACACCGGCGTCGGGAAGATGCCGAACGCGGTCACGCCGATCATCCCGGCGATCACCGCGATGCCCATCGCCTGGCGCATCTCGGCGCCCGCGCCGGTCGCGAGCACGAGCGGCAGCACGCCCATCACGAAGGCCAACGAGGTCATCAGGATCGGCCGCAGGCGGAGGCGACTCGCCTCGATCGCGGCCTGCACAGGCGTGCGCCCCGCGAACTCCAGCTCACGCGCGAACTCGACGATCAGGATCGCGTTCTTCGCACTCAGCCCCACCAGCACCATCAGCCCGATCTGCGTGAACACGTTGTTGTCGCCGTCGGTCAGCCACACGCCGGTCATCGCAGCGAACAAGCCCTTCGGCACGATCATCAAAATGGCCAGCGGCAGCGTCAGGCTTTCGTACTGCGCGGCGAGCACGAGGAACACCAGCAGGATCGCGATCGCGAAGATCAGCGCCGCCGAATCGCCGGCGATGATTTCCTGGTAGGTCAGGTCGGTCCGCTCGTAAGAGATGTCGGGTGCAGCGTCTCGGCGGCGATGCGTTTGATCACGTCTTGCGCCTCGCCCGACGAGAAGCCCGGCGCGGCGCCGCCGTTGATGTTGGCCGTCAGAAAGCCGTTGTAGCGCACCGCGCGTTCCGGGCCGAAGGTCGGCGTGACCTTCATCAGCGCCGAGAGCGGCACCATCTCACCGGTCGTCGAGCGCACCTTCAACGCGTCGATGTCTTCGGCACGGCCGCGATACGCCGCATCGGCCTGCACGCGCACCGAATACGTCCGCCCGAACTTGTTGAAGTCGTTCGCATACAGGCTGCCGAGGTAGATCTGCATCGTCTCGAACACGTCGGTGATCGGCACGCCGAGCTGGCGCGCCTTGGTGCGGTCGATGTCGGCATAGAGCTGCGGCGTGTTGACCTGCCAGCTCGAGAACAGGCCGGTGAGTTCGGGCGCGGCACGAGCCTTGGCCATGAAGGATTTTTGCGCCGCGTCGAGCGCTTCGAGGCCGAGCGAGGCGCGGTCTTCGATCTGCAGCTTGAAGCCACCGGTCGTGCCCAGTCCCTGCACCGGCGGCGGCGAAAAGACTGCCACGGTAGCGTCTTGAATCTCCCCGAACTGGCCGCCAAGGCCTTGCGCGATTGCACCGGCCGACAGGTCTTTCGTCTTGCGTTGGTCGAAGTCTTTCAGCGTGACGAACACGAGGCCCGAGTTCGAGCTGTTCGTGAAACCATTGATCGACAAGCCCGGGAACGCGACAGCGTGCTCGACGCCGGGTTGCTTCATCACGAACCTGTTCATGCGGCGCACGACCTCTTCGGTGCGGTCGAGCGTGACGCCGTCGGACAATTGCGCGAAGCCGATCAGGTACTGCTTGTCTTGCGCCGGCACGAAGCCGTTCGGCACGAGTTTGAATACTTCGATGGTCGCGATGGCGAGCACGGCGTAGATGCCCAGAATCACCGCCTTGCGTGAGGTCGCTGTCTTCACGCCGCTGCCATACGCCGCGGAGCCGCGCTGGAACAGGCGGTTGAACGCGCGGAAGAAGCGCCCCAGCAGTCTGTCCATCACGCGGGTCAACCAGTCTTTCGGCGCGTCGTGGCCTTTGAGCAAGAGCGCGGCGAGGGCGGGCGCCAAGGTCAGCGAGTTGATCGCCGAGATCA
>JANLUW010000501.1:0-6115 GCA_031363645.1 Rhizobacter sp.
GTAGTAGCCGGCCACGTTTAGCAGGCCTATCGGTTTGTCGTGGTATCCTAGATGGCGCCAAGCACAGACCTCGAACAACTCCTCGAACGTGCCGATGCCACCTGGCAGCGCCAAAAACGCGTCGCTGCGCTCGGCCATCAACGTCTTGCGCTGGTGCATGGCGTCGACAACGTGCAACTCGGTGAGCCCGACGTGCCCGAGCTCGCGGTCCATCAGCGAATGGGGAATCACGCCGACGACCGACGCGCCAGCGTCGAGCGCCGCATCGGCAACCACGCCCATCAGCCCGGCGCGACCGCCACCGTAGACGAGTTGCCAACCGCGCCGGCCGATCTCGCGACCGACGGCGCGCGCGGCATCGCTGTAGGCAGAAAGTTCGCCCTGGCGCGAGCCGCAATAAACGCAAAGTGACATCGTGGTCATGTCGACGCTCAGTGAATGAAGCGTTGCCACGACGCGCCGCACCAGATGCCGGCACACAGCAACAGCGCAAGTAGGACCGCGGCGCTGCCGATGTCTTTCGCGCGCTTCGAGAGGTCGTGGATCTCGAACGAGATGCGGTCAACTGTGGCCTCGACGGCCGAGTTCAACAACTCCACGATCAACACGATCATCACAGAACCCGCCAACAGCGCGACCTCGGCCCAGCCGCGTCCGAGCCAAAAAGCCAACGGCACGAGCACGGTCGCCAGCCAAAACTCCTGCCGGAAAGCGCTTTCGCCCCGGTAGGCGCTTTGCAGTCCGGCTGCCGAATAACCGGCGGCGCGTATCACCCGGTCGAGGCCGGTGCGCCCTTTGTGCGGATTTGTCATGGGGCCGGATTTTGCCTCGCGCGCGTGACCGTCCGCCATCCGGTGACGCCTGCTACGCTTTTGCGAGAGGCATCGGCGGTGCGTCGATCAGTCGCGTACCGCACAGCGCGTCGTGCCAGAACTGGCGCTGTGGGTGCAGCAGCGCGAGCAATGCGTAGGCGATCACACCGACACTGATTGCGGCCAAGCCTTGCCAGCGCGTCCAGTGGTTCAGCAAGGCGATCAGCGTGCCAGGCGCGAACCACGCGCAAGCCGCAACGAAGCGCAGCAACGCGCGGGGCTGGCTCAACGGCCGGCCTCGCGTCGTGACGACTTTGATGTGCCAGGTTTGCATCGGCAAGGTCTGCCCGCGCACGGACCAGAACCAGGTGAAATAGATCGCGTAGAGGGTCAGCGTGATGACGCGCAAAGCGGTGTCGCTTTGCAGAGGATGCTGGTGGCCGGTGAGAGCGACGAACAACGCGCCAATTGCACCGGGAACCAGGCCGATGCTGAACAACAGCAAACCTTCGTAGACAAACGAGGCCATGCGCCGCATCAGGCTTGGCGCCATCAAGACATTTGCGTCACCCGGCTCGTGGACCGTCATTGGCCAGCAGGATCACCCGCCGGTACGGATGCCGATCGGGTCGCCGCACCTTGCGGGCCTCGCTGCGGCAAGAGCGTCGCCTTGTTAACGAACTCCGGCGTGGCCGCAATTTTGGGCATGCCTGTCTGCTGATGGCCGGGTGGCGCCGGCCGTTTGGTGATCAACGTGGTGGTGGCGCCCGGCCGAGCCTGCACCACAGTGGGTGCGACCGACTTCGGGGGCGCCGAGAACGCCGGGTTCGGCACGATGTTGGACTTGGCCTGCGGCGGTGGCTTGTCGCTGCCCACACTGGCTGCACCTGCCTTGCGCGTCGTGTCGGGCGCGGCGGCGACCGATGGCTTCACCACGAGCTGCTGTTTCTGCTCGGGTGTGAGCGCCTCGTACGCTTTCCAGCGCGCTTGTCGGTCCTGCGCCGGCAACTGTTTCGCCTCCTGGAAGTGCATGCGAGCGTTGGTGCGCTCGCGCGGTGACAGCTTGGCCCATTCGCGCATGCGCTCCTGCACGCGAACCTGCTCGGCAGGCGTCAGGTTCGGAAACTTCGTCGAGAGTTCGAGCCACTTTTGCTTGCTGCGCACATCGATGGCGGACCACTCGCGTTCGAGCGGCTTCAGGGAAACCTGCTGTGCCGGCTTTAACTCCGACCAACGCACCCCTTGTTCGACCGCGGCGACCTTGGCCAGGGGCTTGGTCAATGGAGCCGAAGTTTGTGCGCCCGGCAGCGCGGGCCAGCCGAGCGCCAGCGCGCTGGCCAACAACATGGCCCGCAGGCTCGCGCTGCGGTGGCAGATGGTCTTGCGTTTGTTTGCCGAGGGCGTCAAGGGCGCCCCTCTCACTCGCCGGGCGTCTTCAGAAATTCGGCAAAACCGGCATCGCTGTAGGCGCGCGGCGGAAGGTCATCGGCCAACAGCGCGGCATCGACTTCTGCAGCGGTCGAGATTTGCATGTTGTCTTGCCAACGCTGGATCAGAAACAATCCCGCCGCGAGCGCGAACATCGGCAAAACCGACGCGAACTTCAGCAACCAACCCGAGCTAGCTCGCCCCAAGACGGCCGCGCCGCCGCGGCTCACGCCGACCAGGTGCGCCGCCTCGGCGGTGCGAACCGCACGAGCGCACGCTAGCGCCTTGTCGCGTGCGAACCGAAGGCGTTCGGTCACATCGGGGCCGATGTCGGCCGAGCGTTGCGTCAACCCGGCAGTCACGCGCAGCGCGAAGCGAGCCTGCAATGCATCGAGGGCTGCTTGCGGCGGCAGGTTGAGGGCGGAGCGAATTTCGTTGTGGCTCATGGCGTAATTCCCTTTGTCTTGAGGGCCGTCGACAAGGCGTGTACCGCTCGGGAGCAATGCGTCTTGACACTTCCCTCCGAGCAGCCCATCGCAGCAGCTGTCTCGGCGACATCGAGCTCCTCCCAGTAACGCAGCAAGAAGGCTTCTCGTTGACGCCCAGGCAGGCGCGCAACTTCCGCCTCGATCGCTAGCAGGATTTGCGCCCGTGAGACGGAATCAGCGGCACTTTCAAACGCCAGCGAGCCCCCGAGCGACTGCAGCGTTTCGAGGATATCGAAGTCGCCGTCGCTTCCGGCCGACTCGAAATCCGAGAAGTTCCTGACAACCGCATTTCGCACCTTTTGGCGCCGGAACCAGTCCATCGTCGCGTTCGACAGAATGCGCTGGAACAGAAGAGGCAATTCCGCGGCCGGGCGATCGGCGTACTTTTGCGACAGCCGGATCATCGTGTCCTGCACGATGTCGAGCGCGGCGTCCTCGTCGCGAACCGCGTACAGCGCGCGTTTGAAGGCTCGCTTCTCAACACTCTTCAGGAAATCGGATAGTTCTTTGTCGGATGCCAAGGTCGTGCGCTGCCAAAGTGGGAAAGACCCCGCAAACAGGGTGCGATTATCTCACTGCGTGCAACGCCGGGCGTCAGGCGTGCGGCGCTGCAGCAAAGCAGTGACATAATTCGCAGTTGCACAAGTGTTTTGGTCGAACGCGGGGCCGTCCAACCGGGGCGCCATGCGACTCGGCCACCCGGCACGACACCCGTCTCACGAGGATGCGGAGAGGTGCACCGATGGTTTTTCGTCAGAGAAATTCACAAAGGTTTTCACCATGGATATTTCCCCCACAGAAATGAAGCGGGCCGCGTCAGCGCAGCCGCTTCCGTCCGGCATCAATCCTGCGCCTGAGCCGAACGGCTCCGAGATCCTGATCAAGTGTCTCCAGTCCGAAAACGTCAAGTTCCTCTGGGGCTATCCGGGCGGCGCGGTTCTTTATATCTACGACGCGCTCTACAAGCAAGAGACGATCAAGCACGTGCTGGTGCGCCACGAGCAGGCTGCTGTGCACGCGGCCGACGGCTATGCCCGCGCGACCGGTGAGGTCGGCGTCGCGCTGGTGACGTCCGGGCCGGGCGTGACGAATGCCGTCACCGGCATCGCGACCGCCTACATGGACTCGATCCCGATGGTGATCATCACCGGGCAGGTGCCCACGCCGGCGATCGGCCTCGATGCCTTTCAGGAATGCGACACCGTCGGCATCACGCGCCCGATCGTGAAGCACAACTTCCTGGTCAAAGACGTGCGCGATCTGGCGATGACGATGAAGAAAGCGTTCCACATCGCCCGCACCGGCCGCCCTGGCCCGGTCGTCGTCGACATTCCGAAGGACGTGTCGATGGCCAAGGCGCCGTTCTACTACCCCGAGCGCGTCGAGATGCGCTCGTACAACCCGGTGCGCAAAGGTCACGGTGGGCAGATCCGCAAGGCCGTGCAGTTGTTGCTCGCGGCAAAGCGCCCGTACATCTACACCGGCGGGGGCGTAGTGCTGGGCAATGCATCGGCCGAGTTGCGCACGCTCGCCGATCTGCTCGGCCACCCGGTCACAAACACGTTGATGGGCTTGGGCGCTATGCCGGCCAGCGACCCGAAGTTTCTCGGCATGCTCGGCATGCACGGCACGTATGAGGCCAACATGACGATGCAGAACTGCGACATTCTGCTGGCCGTCGGTGCGCGCTTCGACGACCGTGTGATCGGTAACCCGAAGCACTTCGCGTCGGTGGAACGCAAGATCATCCACGTCGACATCGACCCGTCGTCGATCAGTAAGCGTGTGCGCGTGGACATCCCAATCGTCGGCGACGTCAAGGATGTGCTGCAAGAGTTGATTACCCAGATTCGTGATGCCCAGGCCAAACCCGATTTGCCTTCGATCTCGGCCTGGTGGAAACAGATCAACGAGTGGCGCAAGAAGGACTGTCTGAGCTTCAAGAACAGCACTGATGTCATCAAGCCGCAGCAGGTGGTGCAGACGCTCTGGGAACTGACGAAAGACAGCGACGCGTACATCACGTCCGATGTCGGCCAGCATCAGATGTGGGCCGCGCAGTACTACCGCTTCGATCAGCCGCGCCGCTGGATCAACTCCGGCGGTCTCGGTACGATGGGCGTGGGCCTGCCTTATGCAATGGGCATAAAGCTTGCCAAGCCCGACGCCGACGTCTTTTGCATCACCGGCGAAGGCTCCATCCAGATGTGCATCCAGGAGCTCTCGACCTGCCTGCAGTACAGGACGCCAGTCAAGATCATCTCGCTCAACAACCGGTACCTTGGCATGGTGCGGCAATGGCAGCAGATCGACTACGGCGGCCGCTACTCCCACAGTTACATGGACGCGCTGCCCGACTTCGTCAAACTCGCCGAGGCTTATGGCCACGTCGGGCTGAAGATCGAGAAGCCATCGGACGTGGAAGGCGCGCTGCGCGAAGCGATCCGCTTGAAAGATCGCACCGTGTTCCTCGACATCCGCACCGACCCGACCGAAAACGTCTGGCCGATGGTGCAGGCGGGCAAGGGAATCTCAGAAATGCTGCTGGGTTCCGAAGACCTGTGAGGTGCTGAACGCGGTGGCGGGGCAGGGCGTTACCGCACTCTGCCCATGACTGTCGCGAGAAGCACCAAGCCCTTCGGAAAATATATTCACTCCTGAACGAAAGCAGCGTGGCCAAAGGCCGTGCGGTTACCGCCGCCGGCCCGAAGAGCGCGCTGAACCGAACATGAAACACATCATTGCATTGCTGCTCGAAAACGAGCCGGGCGCGCTCTCGCGTGTCGTCGCGCTCTTCTCGGCACGCGGCTACAACATCGAAAGCCTGACGGTCGCGACGACCGAAGACGCATCGCTCTCGCGCATGACCATCGTCACCACGGGTTCGGATGAAGTCATCGAGCAGATCACCAAGCACTTGAACCGGCTGATCGAGGTCGTGAAGGTCGTCGACTTGACGGAAGGCGCGTTCACCGAACGCGAACTGATGCTGATCAAGGTGCGCGCGGTCGGCAAGGAACGTGACGAGATGAAGCGCATGGCCGACATCTTTCGTGGCCGCATCATCGATGTGACCGACAAGAGCTACACGATCGAACTCACCGGCGATACCAGCAAGCTCGATGCATTTCTAGAGGCGATCGACCGCTCGGCGATTTTAGAGACCGTGCGTACCGGCACCAGCGGGATTGGTCGCGGCGAGAGGATCCTTCGGGTATAGGACAGCGGGCTCCTGTGGAGCCCTTCAATTATTTTTTTTGGAGCAAGCAACATGAAGGTTTACTACGACAAAGACGCCGACCTCAGTCTCGTCAAAGGCAAGAACGTCACGATCATCGGCTACGGCAGCCAGGGCCACGCGCACGCGCAGAACCTGAACGACAGCGG
>JANLUW010000523.1:0-9419 GCA_031363645.1 Rhizobacter sp.
TCGCTTTCGCGGGATTGACGGTGACGGCAGCGAAGCACGCGCGCATTTGCGTCTGCGAGGTCATCTGCGCCACGTGCAGGCCCATGTGCGCGACTTCGAGCATGTCGGCCGAGCCGAGCAAGTACCACGGGTCCATCACGCAGTCGTGCCCGAACGCGACGTTGATGCCCGCCGCCATCAGCTCGGGGACGCGCGTCATGCCGCGGCGCTTCGGGTAGCTGTCGTGCCGGCCCTGCAGCGTGATGTTGATCAACGGGTTGGCTACCACGTGCACTTGCGCCTCGCGCATCAATGGCAGCAGCTTGCTGACGTAGTAGTTGTCCATCGAGTGCATGGAGGTCAGGTGCGAGCCGGTAACGCGGCCGTGCAGACCGAGCCGATTCGTCTCGAACGCGAGCGTCTCGATGTGGCGCGAGAGCGGGTCGTCGCTCTCGTCGCAGTGCATGTCGACACGCAGTCCGCGCTCGGCGGCGAGTTCGCAAAGAATGCGCACGCTCTCGGTGCCCTGCGCATACGTGCGCTCGAAGTGCGGGATGCCGCCGACCACGTCGACGCCCAGATCGAGCGCGCGCTTCAGGTTCGCGAGCGCGCTCGGTGCGCGCAGCAAACCGTCTTGCGGGAACGCGACGAGTTGCAGATCGAGGTAAGGCGCGACCGTCGTCTTCACCTGCAGCAGCGCCTCCACCGCGAGCAGCCGGTCGTCGCACACGTCGACATGCGTGCGGATCGCGAGCAGGCCTTTGGCCACCGCCCAGTCGCAATACTGCAGCGCGCGCTCGACCAACGCTTCTTGCGTCAGCTGCGGCTTCAATTCACCCCACAGCGCGATGCCTTCGAGCAGCGTGCCGCTCGCGTTGACGCGCGGCAGGCCGTGGCTCAGTGTCGCGTCCATGTGAAAGTGCGGGTCGACGAAAGGCGGGCTCAGTAACTGGCCATGCGCCTCGACGACCATGGCGCCGTCGGGCGCGGGCAACCCGGCACCGATCGCAGCGATGCGCTCGCCGATGACCAGCACGTCTTGGCTCTCGCGGGCATCGGGGAGCTGCGCATTCCTCACCAGCATCGCGTCGGATCGATCCATCTGCCTACCTTTGCACGCAACTTGCCCGAATACACATCGTTTCGGTCGACCAACGGGCCCGCCGAAAATACAGAATCCCACGAGAGTTTAGGCCCCCGGGCCACCGCCATCCGTGTTCAAACTTCTGCTCCTGTTCGCCCACCTGCTCGGCACCAGCCTGGCGCTGGGTGCGATCGTCGCGACCGACATTCGCCTGCTACGCAAGCTCGCCGACGACCGCGTGCGCATTGCGCCACCGAACCCGTTCGTGATGCGGCTGATCACGTTGGCGTTGCTGGTGCTGTACGCGACCGGCGCCGCGATGGTCGTGCTGGGACTCGGCGCCGACCCCGAGTACCTCGCGAACCCGAAGCTGCAGGCCAAGCTGGTGCTGGTGGCCCTGCTCAGCATCAACGCGCTGGTGCTGCACCACATCACCTTCCCGGGCCTGGCGCGTGGCCGGCGCGTGGCGCGCTGGAAGTTCGCCGATTTCATGCGTGTGGCGCTGCCGGTGTCACTCTCGAACTGTCTTTGGATGTACTGCGCGTTCCTCGGCATCGCGCGGCCGTGGAACCACACCGTCACGTTCGGCTTCGTGCTCGGCACGGCGGTGTGGTTGTTCGCACTGACGCTCGCCGCCGTGACGACCATCCTCGTGATCGCCGCGCAAGACCGCACCGACGCCGAACCCGGCTGGATGGATGCGCTAAAGCGCCAGCTCGGCGTGCTCGCGAGCGCGTTGAAAGCCTAGCGAACGATTGACAGCACGGGTTCGGCGCCCATTCCCTTGGGGTCGATGTGACCAAGAGGTCGTGCGCAGAAATCGTGTACGCTGGCGTTTCTGCAACTCAACGAAAGGGGGTGATATGTCTTTGATCTCTTGGTTTGGAACAGTCCCTCGCTTGATGTAGTCGGTTCTGTATCCAGACCCGCGGGCGCACATCAACCAACGGTGATATCGCCCGCGTCAATTCGTGAGGGGAGTTTTTCAGCATGTTCCAGTGCCGCGTGCGCCGCTCACCGCTCACCTTTGCGATAGGCCTTCATCAACGCCTGCGGATATGCGGCGCGGCGTGCCACCAGCACCAGCGCGGCGATCGACAACAGGTACGGCAGCATCAGGTAGACCTGGTACGGCACGCTGACGCCGAACAGGCCAGTGCCCGACTGCTGCAGCCGCAATTGAAGCGCATCGAACAGCGCGAAGAGCGTCGCACCCAGCAGCGCCTTGCCCGGCCGCCACGACGCGAACACGACCAGCGCCACACAGACCCAGCCGCGGCCGTTGACCATGTTGAAGTAGAACGCGTTGAAGGCCGCGAGCGTGAGGAACGCGCCGGCCACGCCCATCAGCGCCGAGCCGGCGGCGATCGCGCCGATGCGCAGCGCGGCCACGTTCAGGCCCTGCCCTTCGGCGGCAGCCGGGTTCTCACCGACGGTGCGCAGCGCGAGGCCTAGCGGGGTGCGGTAGAGCACGTAGCCGACCAGCGGCACGAGCAGCAGCGCGAGCAATGTCAGCGGCGTCAATGCGCTCAGCACCGGGATCGGCAACCACGCCATCGGCGCGAACGGCTCGACGGTGGGCGGGCTTTCGACCTTCGGAAAGCCGACGCGATAACCGTAGCTCGCCAGGCTGGTCGCGAACAGCGTGATGCCGAGGCCCGACACGTGCTGCGACAGCGACAGCGTCACCGTCAAGAAGCCGTGCAGCAACCCGAACAGCGCGCCGACGAGCGCGGCCACGATCACGCCCGCCCACAACCCGCCGCCCTGGTACACCGTGAACCAGCCGGCGAACGCACCGGCGACCATGATCCCTTCGCTGCCGAGGTTCAGCACCCCGGCGCGCTCGCACAGCAGCACGCCGAGCGTGCCGAGGATCAGCGGTGTGGCGATGCGCAGCACCGCGACCCAAAACGGAGCGCTCGCCAGCAGCTCGAGGGTCTCAGCGAACATGCGCGGCCGTCGCGAAGACGACGCGGTACTGCGCCGCGAAGGTCGCGACCAGCATGCTGAGCAGCGAGACCGAGACGATCACGTCAGCGATGTAGGTCGGCACATTGACTGCGCGGCTCA
This sequence comes from Rhizobacter sp., assembly GCA_031363645.1. Classification (GTDB taxonomy): domain Bacteria; phylum Pseudomonadota; class Gammaproteobacteria; order Burkholderiales; family Burkholderiaceae_C; genus LMDS01. The sequence goes on from JANLUW010000523.1 coordinate 3,137, forward strand.
TGCTGTCGGCACCGACCAGGATGCCCGCGACGAAGACCGAGGCCGCCACCACGCCGAGCGGGTTCAGCGCCGCCAGCATCGCGATCACGATGCCGCTGAAGCCGTAGCCGGGCGACATGTCGAGCGTGACGTAGCTGGTGCGGCCGGCCACCTCGATCGCACCGGCCAGGCCAGCGAGTGCACCCGAGATCAGCGCGACTTTCACGTTGATCCAGCCGACCGGCATGCCGGCGAATGCCGCAGCGCGCGCGTTGAAGCCGACTGCGCGAATCTCGAAACCGGTGGTCGTGAAGCGCAACAGCGCCCAGAGTGCGACGGCGAGGAACAGCGCCCACAACAACCCGGTGTGCACACGTGTGCGCTCGATCAGCTTGCCGAGCTGCAGCGACTCCTGCAGTGCGACGCTCTGTGGCCAGCCCATCGCCGTCGGGTCTTTCATCGCGCCGTCGAGCATCATCGAGACGAACAAAAGCACGGTGAAGTTGAGCAGCAAGGTCGTGACGACCTCGTCGACGCCGAGCCGGCTTTTCAGCAGCGCCGGGCCGAGCAGCAACAGTGCGCCGGCGGCGGCGGCCGCGAACATCATCAGCGGGAACAGCAGCCACGGGCTCACCGCGAACCCCGTGCCGCCGTGCAAGCCGCCGACCGCGACGGCCGCTAGCGCGCCAGCGTAGAGCTGGCCTTCGGCACCGATGTTGAATAGGCGCGCCTTGAACGCGACCGCGGCGGCGAGGCCGGTGAGGATCAGCGGCGTCGCGCGCGTCAGCGTTTCGCTCCACGCGAAGCGCGAGCCGAAGCCGCCGTCGATCAGCAGCGCGTAGGCGCGGCCGACCGGCGCGCCGGCCCACGCGACCAGCAGCGAGGTGACGAGCAAGGTGAAAGCGACCGCGACGAACGGCGCGCCGAGTTGCATCGCGCGTGAAGTCCGGGCGCGGCGTTCAATGCGCATCGGCGGCTTCGTTCGCGCTGTGCTCGCCGGCCATCGCGAGGCCGATCGCCGCGAGCGTCCATTCGGTGACCGGCTTCGCGGCCGTGAGGCGGCCTGCATGAATCACCGCGATGCGGTCGGCGACCGCGAAAATCTCGTCGAGGTCTTCCGAGATCAGCAGCACCGCGGCGCCCTGCGCGCAGGCGTCGAGCAATTGCTGGTGGACAAAAGCGACAGCACCGATGTCGAGGCCCCAGGTCGGCTGATCGGCGACGATCAGCCGAGGCACGGTCGACTCTCGCGGGTCGCCCAGCAGCGCGCGCCCGAGGATCAGCTTCTGCATGTTGCCGCCCGAGAGCGCGCGGGTCGGCGTGGCGAGGTCGGCCGATTGCGTGCCGCGCACGTCGAAGCGTTCGATCACGGTGCGCGCATGTGCCTGAGCCGCCGCACGATTGATCACACCCGCACGGGCGAAGGTCGGCGTGGCGTAGCGCTCGAGCACAGCGTTCTCCCAGACCGGCAACTCGCCGACGACGCCGAGCGCGTGCCGGTCTTCGGGGATGCGCGCAACGCCGGCTCGCACCCAGGCTTGCGGCCGCGCCGGCAATCGCTTGCCGCTCAGTTCGACCGTGCCCGCGTCCGGCGCGCGCATGCCGAACAGCAGCTCCGCGAGCGCCTGTTGACCGTTGCCCGCGACCCCCGCGATCGCGACGATCTCGCCGGCGCGCAGGTCGATGTCGACGCCATCGAGCCGCGCGCCATGGCCCGCACCCGCGACCGTCACGCCGCGCAACGCGCAAACCACGTTGCCCGCCACCCGCGGCGTGCGCGTCGCCGGCGCGACTTCGCGCCCGACCATCAACGCCGCGAGCGACGCTTTGCTCGCCTTGTTCGCCGGCACGGTCGCGACCAGCTTGCCGCCGCGCAGAACGGCCACGCGGTGCGAGACGCGCAGCACCTCGTCGAGTTTGTGGCTGATGAAAATCACACCGAGGCCTTGCGCGACCAGTTGCTGCAGCGTGCCGAACAGGCTGACGACTTCGGGCGGCGTGAGCACGGCCGTCGGCTCGTCGAGGATCAGGATCTTCGCGCCGCTTCTCGTTCCGAAAGACACCAACGCTTTCAGGATCTCGACGCGCTGTCGCTCGCCGACCGAAAGGCCCGCGACCAACGCGTCGGGGTCGACCTGCAGCCCGAAGCGCTGCCCTGTCTCGACCAGCTTCGCGCGCGCCGCCGCGCGGCGCGAGTACGGCTGCCACAGCGGCTCGGTGCCGAGCATCACGTTGTCGAGCACGCTCAAGTTGTCGGCCAGCGTGAAGTGCTGGTGCACCATGCCGATTCCGGCGGCCAGCGCGGCGCGCGTGTCGCCCGGCGGCAGCGTCTGGCCGAAGGCCTCGATGCGGCCTTCGTCGGCCACGTAGTGCCCGAACAGGATCGACACCAGCGTGCTTTTGCCAGCCCCGTTCTCGCCGAGCAGCGCGAGCACCTCGCCGCGGTGCAGATCGAGAGAGACCTGATCGTTCGCGACGAGGCTGCCGAAGCGCTTGGTGATCGACTGCAGGCGCAGCACCAGCGCCCCGGCCGCTCCTGTCACGTCGCCCTCACTTCGCCGTCGGCTTCGGCTGGCTGTCGTCGACCGTCACGGTGTAGCTGCCGGCGAGGATCGCCTTCTGCTTCGCTTCCATCTTTGCAACCACATCGGCGGGCACCTTTTTCGCGAATGTACCCAGCGGGGCGAGCTCGCTGCCCTTGTGCTTCATCATCGAATATTCGCCGTACTCCTTCGCCTCGAACTTACCGGCCTTGACCGACTTGATCGCGAGGTCGATCGTCGGCTCCATGTGCCAGAGCGCCGAGGCGACGACCGTGTCGGGGTACTTGTCTTGCGTGTCGATGACGTTGCCGATCGCAAATTTACCTTTCTCTTTGGCGGCATCGGCCACGCCGAAGCGCTCCGCATACATCACGTCGGCCCCCTTGTCGATCATCGCGAACGCGGCTTCCTTGGCCTTCGGCGGATCGAACCAGCTGTTGATGAAGCTGACCATGAACTCGACCTTCGGGTTCGCTTCTTTCGCGCCGGCCATGAACGCGTTCATCAGGCGGTTGACTTCGGGGATCGGGTAGCCGCCGACCATGCCGATCTTGTTGCTCTTGGTCATGCCGCCGGCGACCATGCCGCTGAGGTAGGCCGGCTCCTGGATGTAGTTGTCGAACACGCCGAAGTTGGGCGCCTGCGGCTTGCCCGAGGAGCCGAGCAGGAAGCTGACCTTGGGATAGTCTTTCGCAACCTTGCGCGCCGCCGCCTCGACCGCAAACGCCTCGCCGACGATCAGCGTGTTGCCGGCCTCGGCATAGCCGCGCATCACGCGCTCGTAGTCGGCATTGGTGACGTTCTCGCTGAACACGTACTCGATCTCGCCGCGCGCGACCGCGGCCTTCAGCGCCTTGTCGATTCGGCTGACCCACTGTTGCTCGACCGGCACGGTGTAGATCGCGGCGACCTTGATCTTGGCTTGCGCGAACGCACTGCCGCTGGCGCATGCGATCGAGGTGGCAAGCGTGGCCCACAGGGCATGGCGACGTGAAAATGACATGAGAGGGTCTCCTGAAGTAGGTGGGATGCAACGGCCTCGCAGCATCTAGCAAGACCCATTCCGCCGCAAGCGGAACGCCCCGGGGGATGCCCGATTCAGGCGCTCGCCGGGCTGGGCGCGACGACGAGGCGGTCGCGTCCGGCGGACTTGGCTTGGTAGAGCGCGGCGTCGGCGCGGCGCACCACGTCGGCCTCTGAGTCGCCCATCACGGCGGCGGCGATTCCGGCCGAGAAGGTGTAGCGCAGCGGCGCCTGCGCCTGGGCGTCGCCGATGCGCAGGCGCAACCGTTCCAACACGGACGACGCGCCCGCAGCGTCCGAATTCGGCAGCACGATCAGGAACTCCTCGCCACCGATGCGGCCGACGATGTCCTGCGGGCGCAGCTGCAGTTGAATCTGCTGCGCGAAGTGCTGCAGCACGCTGTCGCCGACGGCATGCCCGTGCAGGTCGTTGACGCGCTTGAAGTGATCGAGGTCGAGCATCGCCACCACCAGCGGGAACCGCATCTCGTGCGCGCTGGTGAGCAGGTCACCGAGGCGCCGAAAGATGAAGCGGCGGTTGTACAGGCGCGTCAGCGGGTCGGTCATCGAGGCGAGCACTGCGGCATCGCGGGCGCGCCGCAAGGTCGCCTCGTTGACCTTGAGCGGTGTGATGTCGGCCATCACGACGAGCACCCAGCCGTCGGGCCGGGTGGTCTCGGTGACCCGCATCCAGCGACCGTCGACCAGGTCGGACTCGAAGATGCGCACCGGCTGGCAACGGTGGCTCTGGCGCACCCGGGCGATCCAGGCGTCGATGTCGTCGGTGTCGATCAGCACGCCACGCCGGTGGCGGTGGCAGTCGCGCATCATCTGCTCCCAGCTGGGCAGATCGTCGGGCCCGACACCAAACGCGCCGCGGCCCACGCCGTTGGCCGCACACAGCCGTTCTTGCGGATCGAACAGAGCCCAGCCCACGGCACTGTGCTGCAGCGATGTGATCAACTCATGTTGGAGAGAAGGGTCGATGGGTTGCCTGAACGGGGGGTTGCTTCGGGGGTATCGGTCATTCTCGTTGACCACGGAGGCCAGCGTCTGCGCAGGACTGCGCGGTTCGTTCTCATGTAGATCGAACTTCTACAATGGAGTGCCTGAATCGCCGCTGTCCGCGCACTGCCCGCACCACCCGCCATGAACCTGTCCGCCCTCTCTGCCCTGTCGCCGCTCGATGGCCGCTACGCCAGCAAAGTGGCAGCGCTGCGCCCGTTGCTGTCGGAGTTCGGGCTGATGCACCGGCGCGTGCAGGTCGAGATCGAGTGGTTCATTGCGTTGTCGGATGCGGGCTTCAAGGAGTTCAAGCCGCTTTCGGAAGCCGCGCGCGGCCTGCTGCGCGGCCTGGTGCTGCGCTTCTCGGAGGCCGATGCGCAAGCGATCAAGGAGATCGAGCGCACCACCAACCACGACGTGAAGGCGGTCGAGTATTGGCTCAAAGGCCGCTTCGATTCGATGGCCGAGTTGAAGGCCGCCGGCGAGTTCGTGCACTTCGCCTGCACCAGCGAAGACATCAACAACACCAGCCACGGCCTGATGCTGCAGACCGCACGCGCCGAGGTGCTGCTGCCGGCGCTCGACAAAGTCGTCGCGAAGCTCACCGCGATGGCGCACGCGCTCGCCTCGGTGCCGATGCTCGCGCGCACGCACGGTCAAACGGCGAGCCCGACGACTGTCGGCAAAGAGATCGCCAACGTGGTCGCGCGGCTGGCGCACGCGCGTGCTCGCATCGCCGACGTGAAGCTGCTCGCGAAGATGAACGGCGCGGTCGGCAACTACAACGCACACTTCGCGGCCTACCCCGATTTCGACTGGGAAAGTTTCTCGCGCCGCGTGATCGAAACGCAGCTCGGCCTCACCTTCAACCCGTACACGACCCAGATCGAACCGCACGACTTCATGGCCGAGCTGTTCGACGCGTTCACGCGCACCAACACGGTCCTGATCGACTGGTCGCGCGACGTGTGGGGCTATGTGAGCCTGGGCTACTTCAAGCAACTTACCAAAGAAGGCGAGGTCGGTTCGAGCACGATGCCGCACAAGGTCAACCCGATCGACTTCGAGAACGCAGAGGGCAACTTCGGCCTCGCCAACGCGCTCCTCACGCACCTGAGCCAGAAGCTGCCGATCTCGCGTTGGCAGCGTGACCTGACCGACAGCACCGTGCTGCGCAACATGGGCGTCGCGCTCGGATACGCGCTGCTCGGCTACGACTCGCTGCTGCGCGGCCTCGACAAGCTCGAGGTCAACGGCGCAGCACTCGCAGACGACCTCGACGGCGCGTGGGAAGTGCTGGCCGAACCGATTCAGACCGTCATGCGCCGCTACGCGCTGCCGAACCCGTACGAGCGCCTGAAGGAGCTGACCCGCGGCAAGGCGATCACGCGCGAGGCGATCGCGGCGTTCATCGCGACGCTGGAAATTCCTGTTGCCGAACGTGAGCGGTTGCTGGCGATGACGCCAAGTAGTTATACGGGCCAAGCGATTGAACTGGCGAAGCGGGTCGGCTGAGCAAGCGATGAATTTCACTAGCCAACTCACTTGCGCAGAGCACCTCAACGACTCGATGCTCTGCGTGGGCCTCGACCCCGACCCGGTGAAGTTTCCCGGCTCGTGGAAAGATGACCCTAGCCGCATCTTCGACTTCTGCGCCACCATCGTCGACGCCACCAAAGACCTGGTGATCGCGTTCAAGCCGCAGATCGCGTACTTCGCGGCGCAACGCGCGG
>JANLUW010000578.1:0-2191 GCA_031363645.1 Rhizobacter sp.
TCGATCCGCGGCTTGCTGCTGGTCTGAGAGACGGCCGGATCACGCTTTATAATCCAACGTGTTCGGGGCGTAGCGCAGCCTGGTAGCGCACTTGTCTGGGGGACAAGGGGTCACAGGTTCAAATCCTGTCGTCCCGACCAAGGAACGACAAAGGCCCGAGTTCTCGTGAACTCGGGCCTTTTTTTTGGTCTCTGGCGATTACTGCAGAGTGACTTCGACGCGCCGCGCTTCTGCGTTGCCGCCGGTGCCTGTAACCGTCTCGGGTTTCTTCAGCTTCATTTTGTCGTCAGCGATGCCCGCAGCCTTCGGCTTCGCACTTATCGTGAACGAGGCTGCGTTGGCCGTAGCAATGACTGCGGTCGCGATCGGTGCCGCCGCTGGTGTAGCGGCGGGCGTGGTCGCACCCGCCGGCAACAGCGGCACGATCAGCAGTGCGACTATGTTGATGATCTTGATCAACGGGTTCACGGCTGGGCCGGCGGTGTCTTTGTACGGGTCGCCGACCGTGTCGCCAGTGACGGCGGCCTTGTGCGCCTCGCTGCCCTTGCCGCCGTGGTGGCCGTCTTCGATGTACTTCTTCGCGTTGTCCCAGGCGCCGCCGCCAGTGCACATCGAGATCGCGACGAACAGACCCGTGACGATCGTGCCCATCAGCAAACCGCCAAGAGCTGCCGGGCCGAGCAGCAGGCCGACGACGATCGGCACGACCACCGGCAACAGGCTCGGCACGATCATTTCCTTGATCGCCGCGGTGGTCAGCATGTCGACCGCCGCGCTGTAGTCGGGCTTGCGCTTGCCAGCCATGATTGCGCCGTCGGCGAACTGGCGCCGCACTTCGACCACCACCGAGCCGGCTGCGCGGCCGACGGCCTCCATCGCCATTGCGCCGAAGAGGTAAGGGATCAGCCCGCCGATGAACAGGCCGACGATCACCTTCGGGTCGCTCAGGTCGAAGGCCACGCTGATGCCACGGCCTTCGAGCGAGTGGGTGTAGTCGGCAAACAGGACCAGCGCCGCCAAGCCGGCCGAGCCGATCGCGTAGCCCTTGGTGACGGCCTTGGTCGTGTTGCCGACGGCATCGAGCGGGTCGGTCACGTCGCGCACGCTCTTCGGCAGCTCGGCCATCTCAGCGATGCCGCCAGCGTTGTCGGTGATCGGGCCGTACGCATCGAGCGCGACGACGATGCCGGCCATGCTCAGCATCGAGGTCGCGGCGATCGCGATGCCGTAGAGGCCGGCGAGCGAGTACGCGGCCAGGATCGCGACGCAAACGAACAGCACAGGCCACGCGGTCGAGCGCATCGATACACCGAGGCCGGCGATGATGTTGGTGCCGTGTCCGGTGGTCGAGGCTTGCGCGATGTGCTGCACTGGCTTGTACTGCGTGCCGGTGTAGTACTCGGTGACCCAGACGAGTGCGGCGGTCAGAACGAGGCCGACGGCGCAGGTACCGAACAGCTTCATGTGCGTGTCGGCGCCGAGCGCATCGGCGGGTATGAACAGCGTGGTCACGAAGTAGAAAGCGATCAGCGACAGCACGCCCGCGACGGCCAGGCCTTTGTACAGCGCCGGCATCACGTTCTTTATGCCCGGCGATGCCTTGACGAAGTAGCAGCCGATGATCGAGGCGATGATCGAGACACCGCCGAGTAGCAGCGGATAAACCACTGCCGCCATCGCCGCGTTTTTTCACGACCAGTGCGCCGAGCGCCATCGTCGCGATCAGCGTGACGGCATAGGTCTCGAACAGGTCGGCAGCCATGCCGGCACAGTCGCCGACGTTGTCGCCCACGTTGTCGGCGATCACGGCCGGGTTGCGCGGGTCGTCTTCCGGGATGCCGGCCTCGACCTTGCCCACGAGGTCGGCGCCCACGTCGGCGCCCTTCGTGAAGATGCCGCCGCCCAAGCGCGCGAAAATCGAAATCAGCGAGGCGCCGAACGCGAAGCCGAACGCGAAGCCGAGCATCGGCTTGAGCGCCTTGGAGAGCATCGCGGCGTCACCGGATTGGCCCTGCGTGAGGAACATGAAGAACATCGCCACACCGAGCAACCCGAGGCCGACCACCAGCATGCCGGTGATCGCGCCGCCCTTGAACGCGACATCGAGCGCCGGGCCGATGCCCTTGGTCGCAGCTTGCGCTGTGCGCACGTTGGCCTTGACCGACACGTTCATGCCGATGAAGCCACAGCC
>JANLUW010000592.1:0-26784 GCA_031363645.1 Rhizobacter sp.
CACTGTTGGCGGAAGGACTGTCGCCAAGGCTTGATTCGGCCCGCTGAGCTGCTCAATTCCTCGGTTGGCTGGTGCAACCGGTGCCCGCTGTGTTTGTCTGTGAACAGCTGCTCCGGGTCGAGAACGATGGTTCGCTGTCGCGACCAGCGGCCTCTCGACTAGCGTGCAGCGGCGACCGTCGGCTTGCGAAGTAGACCCGCCCTTCGCAGCAGTGCGCCGTCAAGGTCTGACCTTGCCCTTGATCGACGAAGTCCATAGCCACTCGATTACGCGGCTTTCTTTGCCTTGCCCACGTGTCAAAGCCGTGAGCAACGCGCGACCAGCCGCAGCCCCCAGCAGCGCCGAACGCTATCCGCGAACCACCCCCACCGCAAGCACGATGGTCAGTGCTTCAACGAACTCCAACGTCGAGGCCAAGAAGGAGGCCAGCACCGTAGGCCCTACCGAAGTCAAGTCGATCATCTGCACGCTCCGTTGACATCCTCACGATTGCTCACACCGTCGACCAACGGGCTGCCAAGCCTGGGCTTTCACTGACGCGTGTTTGGCTTAAATGCCGGAAACGCGCCCGCAGTGCAGCACCGGCACAAGACCTGAGATCCGTCAGAAATCATTCGCCCTTGCCGCGTCGCACAGATTGGGCGAGCCGGCTGTAGAGTCGAAGCAGGCGCCAAGACTTCGTCAAGTGGGTAGTCGTCAAAACATGCTCGCACCGATGTTGATTAACAGCGCCAGCACGGTCGTGTTGAACAGGTAGGCCAAGATGCAATGGAGCGACCCGATGCGCCGCATCGGCTTGGACACGAAGGACACGTCAGCGGTCTGTCCCGAAGTCCCGATGACCGAAGCGAAGTAGAAGAAGTCGCCGTAGTCCGGCTCCTCGTCGTCGGGAAACTGCAGACCGGCCTTGCGCCCGTGACACGAAGCCGCGTAGTAGTCATGCGCATAGTGCAAGGCGAACATCACCTGTATGAAGGCCCAAGACGTCAACACAGTAAGGCCGGCCAGCGCGACATGCGCGCCCTTGACGAAGCCGTGCATCTCCTTGACGACAGCGAGTTCCCCGGCGATCGCCGCCAAGCTGGCAATCGTCGCAACAACGACGAGCGACAGGATCACGAGCTGCCCGTCGTCCTGCAATTGCGCACGGTGACGCATGTGATTGCTTGAGGAGCGAACCATCATGATTGCAGCAAGTACCACATAGAGACCGGCGCCGGCGTTCCAGGCAATCAACCAGCGTGTCACGGACTGGCTTGCCACCTCGGTGGGCAGCAGCACACCCATGGCCAACGCGATGCCCGCTGCGATGAAGAGGCGAGGTCGTGCGCGCACGAGCCGAAGGGCACGGTTTCGCTGCCAGCTCATTCGACTTCCTTCGGTGCGACGCGCGTGTTCAAAGATTGAAACTCGTTCGATGGTGTCATGGGGTTGGCTGCGATCTGCAGTATTCGACTGGAGGCAAGGAGATGGCGCAGAAGCCCTGAATCGGGCCGGTCTCGACGCGTGCCTTGAAGTGTCACACGTGTGCAATGCTCAGGCTTACGTGCCCGTAGCGGCTTTCCCCGCGCGCGGCGAGCTCGTCGGGCTGGGTCTGCCGGCGGTTCCGGCGGCGAGGTCTTGCTCGCCTTGTGCTCGGTCTCACGCGCCTTGATGCGCCGCTTCGAGTTGGCAGTGGCCTGCGTGACGCGGTAGCTGTCTGAAGTTGAAGTTGAAGTTTTTGGCCGCACCCCCAGTGGGTCAATTTTCGGTCGGCGCCAACAACCAAAGTCATTCGACTGGCAGACTAATCACACCAGGAGTAAAGACTCGATGAACAAGTTCTTCACCCGCGGCGCAGTCGCTGCCGCCGTGCTCGTCGTCTTGAGCGTCCCGATGCTTGCCAACGCCGAGTCCAAAGTGCAAACCGGCGCCGGTGCGCTCACCGCAACGGCGCGACTCGACTTCCGCGTCACCATGCCCAAGGTGCTGTTCCTGCAGGTCGGTACGGGCAGCCTGCTTGCCGCCAACGCCACGATCAACCTGATCGACTTCGTCGTTCCGGCGGCAAACATCGGCGACGGCAGCGTCATCGCTGCCACCGCCGTTTCGGGCGACTTGGGCAACGGGACCGTTACCGCCAAGGTGATCGGCAACAACGGCAACGACACATTGACCTCGACGACGGTCGGCGCGCTCGGCAACGGCGTCGGTGACACGCTGTCGTTCGGCCAGATTGCCACGGCCGCCACCGTGTTGACCAGCGCTACGGCGTTGGCCGCACCGACACTGGCCGATGCCGCGACCACGAGCACCACCGTGCCCGCGACTGGCAAGATCGTGAACCGCGACGCGAAGTGGACCTTCTCGTTTCTGAACACTGCCGTCGTGCCGCCCGGCACCTACGGCGGCGTGAACGCCAACAACCGCCGTGTCATCTACACCGCGAGCATGCCGTAATCAGCGCGCGAAAACGCCGGTGCTGGCTGCCGCCGTAGCCGGCCTCGCGGCGCTGGCCGCGGCGCCTGCTGCATCGGCGTGGGTGCTCACGCTGTCGCCAGGCCCGAAGCAGCTGTTTCTGATGGTCGGCGTGGGAACGCCGGCGGCGAGCAATGCCGCGATCAACACCGTCTCGGTCAACGTGCCGGCGGGCAGCGTCGGCAAAGGTACGCCACAGGCGATGACCAGCGACAGCACGCAGTCTGCCAGCCCTTACGATAAATGCGCGGTTTGCAACCCGCCGGCGCAGCTCTACGTCGGTGGCTCGTACCGTCAGCCCAACGCCACGACCGGCGCGGCCAACGCCACGCTGCAGCTGAGCACGCCGGCAAGCCTGACCAGCGGCGCAGATTCGATCCCGTTCTCGCAGATCAGCTGGACCAGCACGGCCAACGCCAATCCCGCGGCCGACGTCCCGGCGGGCGCTTTCAATGGCGGTACGTTGCTGCTGGCCAATATCGGACGCAACGCGTTCGTCGAGAACTGCTTCAGCAATTCATATGCGAATGCGGCTGTGGTTCCGTCCGGAACCTATGCAGGGCGCGCAACGTTCACACTCGCAGTGCCTTGGTGCCGAATGCACGTTGACGTGTCGCAGGCAGTCGGGACGTTGTCACTCGCCAGATTTGCCTTTGACCGCCGGGATTGCGAAAGCGAGCTGCACGCTCACGCCACCCCAGGGGCTCTCGGCGAGACTGACCGTTGCATGGTGCAGGGTGGCGATGTCGAGAACGATGGCCAAACCAAGGCCGCTGCCTTCACCTGCAGCCGACCGGCCGCGGACAAAACGCTCGAACACCGATGCGCGCTCGTCCTCGTCGATGCCCGGCCCGGAATCCGAAACGCGCACGAGCACGGGGTCGGCGAGTACCTCGATCACTACGCTACCGCCGGCGGGCGTGTAACGGATAGCGTTGTCGATCAGGTTGCTCAACGCCTCGGCGATCAGGTCCGAAATCATTTGAGTGAGCACAGGGCGTGGGGCAGCGAGCAGTTCGAGATCAATGCCCTTGGCAAGTGCGTGATCTGCATGCGCTGCACCAACATCCTGTGCCAATGTGACCAGGTCATGATCGCGAAATTCCAGGTCGCCTATGGCCTCGGGATCAAGTCGTCCGAGCGCTAACAATTGCTGCACCAGGCGCGCCGTGCGCCGGGTGGAATGACTCAACTCGCCGATGGCTACTCGCGCCTCTTCGATGTCAGTTGCCTTTGCAGCCCGGGCCAAGCCGAGTTGTAGTCCGGCAAGCGGTGTTCGCAACTGATGTGCGGCAGTAGCCGCAAATTGCCGCTCTCTGGCCAGCATTTGTCGGATGCGGGCGAGCAGGTCGTTCAGCGCCGTCGTAAAGGGAAGCAGTTCGCGCGGCACGTCTTCGTCTCCGATCGGCTCGAGCGAGGCGTGAGAGAGTTCGTTCCAACGGGCGGCGATTGTTTCCAGCGGGCGTACCGTGCGGCGCACGGCAAGCACGATCGCCAAAGCCGCGGCAAGAACGAGTGCGACCAGCAGCCAAACCACCACGGCCAGTTCCTGCGCTGACCGCTCCCGTTTGATTTGGGTCTCCGCGACCATCACGGTGACGGGCTCTGTACCCAACTCAGCCAAGTCGATACGCGCAATTCGTACCAGTTGTTTGTCGAACTGAGCCTCATAGGCCGAGCCTCGAAGGTAAACAACCTCGCCGGTACCACTCCTCGGTATGCCTTTGCGGCCGGCCAGAAGCCGGCCGTTCTGGGTCACGCTGAAATAGGTGCGATCGTTGTCATCGAACAGCAGGATCGCCTGCGCGATCGGCGGTAAGTCAAGCGTAGCCTGCCCCTGCTCGAATCTCACCAACGCGGCCACAGAGCGCGCGGCGTCGAGCAGCCAGCGGTCAAAGACGCGATCGGTCAAGCGGTGCGCGGTATAGGCTCCCAATGCCGCCGTGGCCGCGACGATGACCAGCAGCGGCAACATCAGCCGCAAGAGCAGGTCGCGTTTGAGCCACTCGACGCGCCGGGTTTTGCGCATCAAAGCCCCTCCGGAAGGGCAATCAACTCCAACGCGTACCCAAAACCGCGCAATGTGCGAATCGTGGCGCCCGAACCCATCAACTTGCGACGCAGACGCGAGACATAGACCTCCGCTGCACTGTCGCCAACCTCCAGGTTGCGCTCGGCCAAAGCGTCGACCAAAGCCCGCTTCGGCAGCAGTCGCGGCGCGCGGCCGATTAGCAGGCCCAGCACTTCAAACTCCCGCGGCATCAGCTCCAAAGCTGTCTCATCGACGTAAGCTCGACCCTCATCTCCGAGCCACCGGATGCGACCGTAATGCAACAACTCGCCCCGCGTTATTTGACCGCGCCGCTGCAGCGCCTCGACCCTCGCATCCAATTCGTCAGGATCGAACGGTTTCACCAGATAGTCGTCGGCACCGCTCTTGAGCCCCAAGATCCTGTCCGCAATGCGATCGCGCGCTGTCAGCACGATCACGGGCAGTGCCTGGTTGCGCCGATGCAAGCGCACCAGCCAATCCATTCCGTCACCGTCGGGCAACCCGAGGTCGAGGACGATTACATCCAGAAGGTGACCGGTCGCACCGCTCGCCAAGGCCTGGTCAGCCGCCGCCAGGGTGCTGCAGTGTCCGACGGTCCATCCCCGCATACGCCACCGTAGAAGCAATTCGCGCGCGATCACCGCATCGTCCTCGATCAACATGAGTCGCATGGTTGGCACTGTATAGCGCCGCGAGGGCTCAAAACGATGCCCAGCACGGCGGCGCCGGATTCACGACAACCCTGCAGGCCGGAACCCATTGATAGCTGTTCGAAAGCTTGGTCCCCTAGGATTTTGGAGCGTCAATTTGTGCTGCTTTTTTGACACGCCTCTTCACCATTTCACCCGACTCAGTGACTCGCACACATGCGGCTCTCGTATCTTTTTGTGTCGCTGCTTGTCAGCTCTGCTGCACAAGGCCAGACATGCGCGTCGCTGGGCGTTGACGCCGCTTCAACACTGACGCTCACAGTGGCCTTGCAACGCACTCGCGACTGCCACCCCGATGTTCGCGCAGCGGCCGGCGCGCTGGCTGCGGCCCGCGCTGACTTGATCAGGTCGACCCAAGGCCCCGACCCGCAACTCACGCTCGGTGCCGGATCGGTGGGCCGAGACGTGGGCAATGGTTCGCTGTGGAGCAAGACCTTCGATCACTCGCTTCGCGTCGACCAAACGATCGAGCGTAGCGGCAAACCCGCCTTGCGCCGCGCCGCGGCCGAGGCACTGCACGAAGCCTACTTGGCTGACCTGACCGAAGCGCTGCGTCGGGCAAGGCTCTCCGTGGCACAGGGGCACTTCGAACTGACGGCAGCGGTCGCCCGTCGTAATGAAACCGCTGCTGCGCTCGGCCTCGCCAACGACGCACAGCGGGCGCAGAACCTCCGAGTGAAAGCGGGCGATGTCGCACCGATCGATGCAACTCGGCTGGCCCTTGACGCGGTCCGTGTCCAGGCCGACCTGCGCCAGGCCGAAGCCGACGTCCATGCGACCCGCGTGCAGCTGGCAACGATGCTGGGGGCAGAGTCGTCGGTCGAGGTGCTCAGGCCTGTCGACCCTTGGGCGCCGGCCGCTGGACTGCCGTTTTCGGGGTCGCGCACGGAACCGTCCTCAACCGGACTGCGCCCGGATGTGGTCGCAGCACAGATGCGCCTGACTGCTGCCGAGCAGGCGCGGGAACTTGCGCGAGCGCAGCGCGTGCGCGACGTGAGCGTCGGAGTGCAAGTCGATCGCTGGCCAGTGAGCGCCACTAACGCTTCAGGCACGGGCAATACGGTCTCGGTGTTTTTCTCAGTGCCGCTGTTCGTTCGCCACGGGCTGGAAGGAGAGATCGCGCGCGCCGAAGTCGATTTGGCGAATGCCCGCGAAACGGTCCGTCGGGCGCAGCTGGCAGCCCTGAGCGACCTCGCTCAAACGCGCTCGCGATGGGCAGCCGCGGCAGTGCGTCGGTGGCTCGCGAGCGATGAACTGGCGCCTGCTGCCGAACGTGTCGCGGCTGGCGCCGAGCTGGCTTATCGCCGCGGCGCCACGTCGCTGCTCGACGTATTCGATGCGCGCCGCAGCCTGCGCGCTCCCCTGCGATGTTGGGCTTGCTGCCGATGGCCCTCTCCCATGCGATCGGTGCGAAGACTCAAAGGCCGCTGGCCGTCGTTGTGATCGGGGGCTTGGTTTCCGCAACTGTTTTGAAGCTGCTGGTGCCCCCGACCTTTTACATCTGGTTCGCACGCCGCGAAGGAGCAATGCATGAACACGCTTAGAGCGCGCTGGCGCCATGTCGCTGTACTCTTCACCTCGATGATTACCGCAAGCTGTTCGTTTTTCCATGATGACACTGAGTCCCAATGGCGCACATTGATGATGATTCGACCTCAACCACGGGCTGAACTGGGCAACCACGTGGACGCGCGCTGCGTCGACTCCGCCAACGTAGCTCCGGGCGATGTGTTGGTAGTTGTCAAATACAGGGTGGGCCGCGCGCGTCGATATCAGGCCTTTCAAATTCCGAACGGTCGCTTCCTGCGCGAGGGTGACACTGTTGTTGTGCATTCCAGTCAATGCTTGCCAAAGGACGCTGCGAGTACATCATGAAGTTCCTCGCGTTAATAGTTGTACCGCTGTCGACCGTTTCGCCTCACTTGGCTTACGCCGATGCGGGCAATGATCGTCCCTTCAAATTGACGATCGCGGAGTACCGCTACAACGACGGCGGTAACGGACACGATCTGAATATTCGCTGGCGGCGCGGCGACACCGATGTCTGGATTGGCGCGTACCGCGACCCGCTTTTCGGCATGCAGACCCGCGCTGGCGTAGACACAAGCTTTGCGATGGGAGGGAGTGCGATGTTGCAACCCTCCTTGCAGGTTGCATCGGGTGGATTTGTTGGCGGCAGCCTGAACTTCCAGATTGGTGATCCGTGGTTTGCATCAGCCGGGTGGGGCCGCACGAACTTGAAGCCTTACTTCAATTTGAACTTCGACCCCAACGACGCGATCACGGCCGCAATCGGCTGGCATGGGGACAACGGTCGCACGGTATCGTTATTGTTGGTGGCTGACGATCGACTGCACACCCGCCAAAAGGACTGGCATCTGTACGGGCGATGGCCGCTAGCTGAAGGCTTGCGCGTAACGCTGGATTTGTTGCGTAAAACCGGGGATGGCGACGGCGGTTACGTGCGCAGTTGGGGGTTGAGCACCACACTGGATTTCCCCACCTGGTTTTTACGCCTGGCCCACGATCCCAAACAAAACTTTTCCACGCAGGACGCCACCCGCGTCGCGGTGGGCGTTCGCTTCTGACAGGGCTCACCGCCAGCGCATGGTCGGACAACACTTCATGCTTGCGCGCCGATGAGGTGCACGCCGGCGACCCATTGGACCGTCGGCTGTGCGACCTTGCCAACCCCGACTGATACATCATGGCGGCGACGTCGAGATGCGGTATGGTGAGAGCCAAGCGATGAATGTTTCATTGCCAAAAATATCGGCCGTCGCCTGCATGTGTGCGCAACTCCGTTCATCCAGTCAAATACGAATGAGCCAGCAAGGACATAACGAAGGTGTGCGGCGCAGCACGGACCCAAGATCTTGTTTCAAGAATCTCGCGAGTCATCTGTCTGGGGTCGCTCCGTCGGTGGACACTCCCTCGTTGCCGGGCGCGCGCATCAAGTCGGGCATCGCCATCCTCGGCGCCGCGCTTTGCTGTCTTTATGCGGGTCAGCCCGCGTTTGCACAGGAAGGCATCGGTACTGGCGGCGTGGCCGAGACGCCGACGCCGGGCATCAAGGCGGCCGAGGCGTGGAGTGCGCATGGTCAATTCACCTTGGTCGCGCAATCTCACAGGAGGTTCAATTCGCCTTACGCGGGTGAAAACAGTCTGTACCCGGGCAGCTCGACGAAGGAAACCGCGGACTTGACCGCCTTTCTCGGCGCGAGGTTGTGGCCGGGGGGCGAGTTCTACCTCAATCCCGAAATCGACCAGGGTTTCGGCCTCAGCAACACTGTGGGAGTCGCCGGATTTCCCAGCGGCGAGGCGTACAAGGTCGGGCGATCGCAGCCCTACTTCCGGCTCAGCAGGGCGTTCATTCGGCAGGTCATCGATCTGGGCGGCGAACGAGAGCGTGTCGACTCCGCAGCCAATGCGCTGGGAGGCTCCAGGACCAAGGACAACGTCACGATCACCCTCGGCAAGTTTTCGGTCGTCGACATATTCGACAACAACACCTACGCCCATGATCCCCGCGCTGACTTCCTGAACTGGTCGGTCATCGACGCTGGCGCGTTCGACTATGCCGCCGATGCGTGGGGCTACACCTACGGCGCCGCTGTGGAGTGGACGCTTGATGCGTGGACCTTGCGAACCGGTGTGTTCGCACTTTCCAAAGTCCCGAACAGCGAGGTGCTCGACAGCAGCTTGCGCCAATACTCGCTGATCGCGGAGGTGGAAAAACGGCACGAGCTGTTCGGGCATGCGGGTAAGGTGAAGCTGCTGGTGTTCGTTAACCGCGGGCGCATGGCGCGGTACGACGACGCGGTGCGCTCGGCACAGGCCAACGGGCGCGTCCCCGACGCGTCGGCGGAGCGACGTTTCGCATCGCGACCAGGTGTCGCATTGAACGTCGAGCAGGAGATCACGACAGCCGCCGGCGTGTTCGCACGCGCAAGCCTCAACGACGGCTCTAAGGAGGCATTCGAGTTCACGGAAATCAACCGATCTTTGTCGGCTGGCGCTTCGATCAAGGGTGGTCTTTGGCAACGAGCGGATGACACGGCTGGAGTTGCTTTTGCCGTGAATGAGATATCAGCAGCCGCGCGGCGCTATTTCGCAGCCGGCGGCATCGGCATCCTGATAGGAGACGGCCAACTTCCGCACTACGGAGCAGAGCAGATTTTCGAAACATGGTACGCAGCCAAGCTCACCCGCACGATTGGTTTGGCGCTGAATTTCCAGAGGATCGTTCACCCGGCCTACAACCGTGATCGCGGGCCGGTG
Organism: Rhizobacter sp.; assembly: GCA_031363645.1. Lineage (GTDB taxonomy): Bacteria > Pseudomonadota > Gammaproteobacteria > Burkholderiales > Burkholderiaceae_C > LMDS01. Next base: position 9,502 of record JANLUW010000592.1, read on the forward strand.
TCGGTCTTCGCGATTCGCTTGCACACAGAATTTTGAGGCAGCGAAAAAAAATTCCTGATATGCAGTTCGAGCACTCGGCTCCCACTTGCGTCTTGCGATGGATTCGAGAAGAAATGCTTTGTGATCGGGCGCTCACTGGGCGGCTCAGGGTGCCAGGTGGCGTTGCACAAAGCCTTCGATCGCTGCGTCGACATGCGCTGGGTGCGTGAGCGGGCTTATGTGGCCTAGAGCGCGCTTCTATCGTGACGCCATCGACGCGTCACCGGTCGCTTTTCGAGACTTTAGGAAGAACGACGCCACCTGCCACACGATAAAAACACCTACCAAGCCCAGCAAGGTTCCGCTGATGGGGCGCGTGAAGAACGCGCCGAAGTTCCCGCGACTCAAGAGCAGTGCGCGGCGAAAGTTTTCTTCCAACATCGGGCCGAGGATGAAGCCCAGCATCAGGGGTGCGGCGTCGAGGTCCAGGCGCATTGCCACGTAGCCGAGGAAGCCGAACACGGCAGTGACGTAGATGTCGTCGAGGTTGTTGTTGACGCTGAAGGTGCCGATGCAGCAGAAGAAAAGAATCGACGGGAAGAGCACCGCGTAAGGGATCTTGAAGACCGACAGCCAGTAGCGCACCAACGGAACATTCAAGGTGATCAGAAAGCAATTGACCACCCACATGCTGGCGACCAGACCCCAGAACAAATCGGGGTGATTGGCAATCATGTTCGGCCCGGGTTGGATGCCCTTGATGATGAAGGCAGCCATCATGAGCGCCATCACCGCATTCTCGGGAATGCCAATGCTCATCAGCGGGATGAAGCTCGTGCGTGCTGCCGCTTCGTCGGCTGCCGCCTGACCGGCCACGCCCTCGATGGCGCCGCTGCCGATCTCGTGCCTGTACTTGCTGACTTTCTTGTCGACCGCGTAGGCAGCGAACTGTGCGATCACCGGCCCGCCGCCGGGCAGGATGCCGAGGAAAGACCCGATGACGCTGCCGCGCAGGGCACTCGGAATGATGCGCTTGAACTCTGCCCAGGTCGGCATGAGATCGATCTTGCCGTTGAAAGGCGTGCGCTCGTTGCGGTTGTCCAGGTTCTTCGTGATTTCGGCGATGCCGAAGCACCCCAGTGCAATGCTCACCAGGCCGACCCCGTCGGCAAGAAACGGCAGGTCCATGGTGAACCTCGGCAGCCCGCTGTTGACGTCGGTGCCGATCTGGCCGAGCAACACACCGATCAGGCACATGGCCATGCCGCTGAGCAAGCTGCCGGTCGTGACAAAGCTGACGCACACGAAGCCCACCAGCATCAGGGCGCAGTAGTCAGCAGGCCCGAACAGGAAGGCCACTTCGCCCAACATCGGCGCAAAGAACGACAGCACCACGATCGCCACCGTGCCACCGATGAAGCTTGACACGCCTGCCGTGAACAGGGCCAGCCCGGTCTGGCCCTTGAGGGTCATCTGGTAGCCGTCGATGCAGGCCACGATGCTGCTGGCGTGCGGGATCTTCATCGTGATGGCACTCACGCTATCGCCATACTGGGCACCGTAGTAGATGCCCGCCAGCATGATGAGTGCGCCGCTGGTGGGAATGGAATAGGTCAAAGGCAGCAGGATGCTGATGGTGGCCAAGGGCCCCAGCCCGGGCAGCAGGCCCACGAGCGTGCCCACCGTGCACCCGATGGCGCAATACATGAGGTTCTGCCAGGTCAGCGCGATGCCGAAACCGAACGCGAGGTTGTGCAGAACGTCCATCAATACAGAGGCAGGTTGAAGCCGAGCAGCTTTTGAAACGCCAGTCCCACGGCAATCAGCCCGGCCGCGATTTTGAGGTTGCGCATCACGGAATATTTGGCGGTGCCGGCGAACGAGGCACAAAACACCATGAACACGATGCCCGCGATCAGGTTGATGTGCTGGGAAATGACCGCAAGCCCGCACAGACTCGCCAGCACGATCGCGATGTTCTTCATGTTGAACTCGAGCTCCACTCGCTCGACGACGCGTGAGCGTGCCACCGTGATCAGTCCGATCAAGAGCAGAAGCGAACTCACCATCAGCGGAAACAAGCCCGGCCCCGCGCGACTGAATCCCCCGATCGAATAGCGCAGTGACTGCAGCCCGAAGGCCAGCGAAACCGCGACGAGGAACAGGCCCCTCACAAGATTTCGGTTATTCATACGGAGCCGGAAAAGAATTGTTCATGGAGGTCGAGGTCGGTACGCGCCGCCTCAATCGATGTCTTTTCGAGCACCCGGTTGGTCGCTCGGGCCTGCTTTCTTCCGGACTCGAACCGAAGATCGTTATGACTGATGCCGCTCGGCCATCTTCGCCAGAGCGATCGTCAGGGCCGCACCACCGAGCGTCTTGATCAAGCCGGCATGCTGCGCATAGAAACCGCTCATCTCGTCGACGATGCCGGGGTTGTGCTGCTCGGCATGGCTCGCGATGACCTGAACCTGCTCTGGCGTCAACTTCGAAGCTTGATCGGGTGTGATGGTTGCGGGCGCAGTTCCGCCATGGGTCAGTTGCCCGAGAATCGCGCCCAGCCCACCACCCTGCGCGCCATTCACCAGTGACGCCAGCACGCCGGGGCCCATGCCCGACAAAATCTGGTTGAGCATGCCTGCCTGCTGGTTGGGGTTGGCTTGGCCGAACAGCTGACCGGTCATCTGCCCGAAGGGTGGCGTCTGGTCCGAGTGAAACATCGCCGACAGGCCCTGGCTGAGCAAGTCGGGCGACGCGCTTTGCGCCACTTTGTCAAAGTGATCGGTCGCGTTGGCCGCGGTACCGCCACCGGTAAATTGAGACAGCAAGCTGCCGAGATCGAAGCCCATGGTGTGGTCCTTTGAAATAGATTGGAACGGGAACACCTCGCGTATTTGCGAGACTGAACTTGCTACTTTCTGGTCGCCAGATGAAAAACGCCGAGCAGCACGATGGCGCCGACGATCGCTCCGATGAACCCTGCAGATTGCCCTGGCTGATACCAGCCCAGGAACTGTCCGAGATACGTCGCAGCCAGCGAGCCACCGATGCCGAGGGCCGCTGTCAGAAAGAACCCTCCCGGTCCTGCGCCCGGCGTAATTGCCTTGGCGATGACTCCGGCCACGAAGCCGATGAGGATGGTCCAGATGAGGTGCATGCAGAGTCCTTGTTGTTGACCACCAAAAGCAATGCCGTCACATGGCGTGTGCAGAGCCGATGCGCAGAGCTTTCTGACCGTCGCGTCAGTCTCACTCAACTTGACCGTCGCCTCCGCGTGTCCGGACTTTACGCACGGATGCGCACATGTCCAACGGGAGATATCCTGAGGTGTTAGCTGCGGTACGTGCCGCCCGCCCTTGGACGTGCCCCGCCAACTGGCATGTGCAGCAGTTGGCAACATGCTTTCGCAAAGTCAGTGCGCGAACGCCTCTTCGAACTGATCGAGCAGCTTGTGGTCACCGACAATCGATCGAACAACAGGGGACTCGCTTGTCTGAAAAATTGGGCCGAAAATTCAGTGCCTGACTTGCACGACGTAACGGTCAGCGTTGCGACTACCGCTGGCCGGGCCGCTAGTGCGAGCGCATCGGCGTCGCGATGGAAAGACCTCGTTGCAGGCCTGTGTGTGGCGGGGTTGTTGCTTCCCGAGGCTGTGGCCTACGCCGGCCTGGCCAAACTCCCTGTCGTCCATGCGCTCACGGCCATGATGGTGGGCTTGGCCCTCTACGCCGCGTTCGGCGGCAGCCGCTTCGCCATCGTGGCGCCAACCTCTTCGACCGCCACGCTCTCGGCTGCGGCGGTGTTGTCGTTGTCCGGTACGGCGGCAGTCGCCGACCCCGCGGCCTACATGCAGGCTTTGTTCGCATTGGTGCTCGTGGCGGGCGGGATGTTGGTGCTGCTGGGGGCGACGCGGCAAGGCCAGTTGTCGGCTTTCGTGGCGCGACCGGTGCTGCGTGGCTTCGCATTCGCGCTGGCCATCACCATCGTGATCAAGCAGTTGCCCGATGCCCTCGGCTTTGCGCTGCCACCGAGTGCGGGTTCCGATCCGCTGCATGTGCTGATGTTCGCTGTTTCGCATGTCCAGGCGTGGCACAGGCCCAGCATGGCGGTCGCCGTCGTCGCCGCGGCTTCGGTCGCGGCATTTAGGCGTTGGCCGAAGGTGCCAGCATCGATGGTGGTCATCGTGCTGGCGATCGCCACCGCCCGATTGCTGGACTTGACATCGCTCGGTGTCGAAGAAGTCGGCGCTGTGCAACGCCCTGCTTTCAGATGGGGGTTACCGGCGCTTGAGTTCAAGGAATGGTTGCGCGTGGGCGAGCTGGCCTTCGGTCTCGTGGTGCTCGTGTTCGCGGAGTCGTGGGGCAGCATGCGCAGCCTGGCGCTCGCGCATGGTGATGCACTGAACGCCAACCGCGAGTTGATGGTGCTGGGGGGATGCAATGTGGCGGCGGCACTGCTGCAGGGCATGCCGGTGGGGGCAGGGTTCTCCGCGAGTTCGGCCAATGCCGCCGCGGGTGCCACGAGCCGGTGGGCCGGCGTGGTCGCGTTCGCGGCGATTGCCTTGGCGTTGATCGTGGCATTGCCGGCCTTGCATCTGCTGCCGCGACCAGTGCTCGCAGTGGCGGTGATCAGTGCGTTGTGGCATGCCCTGAATCCGCGGCCCCTTGTGGATTTGTGGCGCATGAAGCGCGACCGGACGCTCGTCGTTGGGGCGGTCCTCGCGGTGCTCGCGTTCGGCGTTCTGGACGGCATGTTGATCGCGATCGCCTTGTCGGTGCTCGATGCCATGCGCCGCTTCAGCCAGCCTGTCGTTCACGAGCTGGGAGAGCTTGGGATCTCCCGCAATTTCGTCGTGCTCGACGCGCACGCAGGCGCCTCAGGCATTCCCGGGCTGTTGATCCTCAGGCCGGAGGAGCCGCTGTTTTTTGCCAGCGCCGAGCGGGTGGCGGCTGATGTGATGGCCCGGGTGCGCGGCCGCGACGACCTGCACACCGTGATCCTCAGCCTCGAAGAGAGTTCAGACCTGGACAGCACAGCACTCGAGTGCCTGATCGAGCTCGACCAACGCCTGCTCGCCGTGGGAAAGGTGCTTGTGCTGACACGTGTGAAGGAGCCCGTGCGTGAATTGCTGGGACGCTGCCATCCGGAAGGTTTGGGCGCTGCCGGCCGCTGGTTCTGGAGCGTCGCCGACGCTGTGAACGCGCAGCCGAAGGCTGAGCAGCGATAGCGACCGGCGCATCGGCCAGCCGGTCAATTAGGGTCGGGCAAATCGAAGCGGCGCCGGAGATGTCTATGTCTGCCGAGTCTGCGTGCATCGGCCAGGCCTTCATCGCAAACTATGGGCTTGTCTCTGGCCGCTCGTTCGAGGCCGTGGACCAGGAGCCACATGCGCAGGGCGTCGAACCAGCCCTTTAATTCCTTGTCGACGGGGTCCCTGGCGACGCAGGCGACGTACAAATAGTGGGTCTCGGACGAACCCCGAAAATCCTTGAGCGCGTCTCGAGCGACCGCGCGGGTCACCGCGCCCAATGCTTCGACCGAGTAGGGGTCGGCCTCAAGTGCTGCTGCTGGCCGGGTCAAGCCGTAAAGCTCTTCGTCGGCCGCGGCCCACCTTCGCAGTACATCCACGGATTTACGAATTCGGGCCAGCATCGTGCTAGGAGGCTTGCTTGAGCTAGCCCGCCGTGATGGCGCTTCAGTTCGGAGCCAGTGGTGATACTCCTCGAAAAGAAGCGCGGCATCCGTCTGGCAAAGTCTTCCACAGGAAAGGCGCAAAACCAAACGAATGCAGCGCCACACCGCTGAGCGGCAAGGCTGTCGTGAGGGCCGCCAGCGGCCGGTTGATACAGGGCCGGGGCTCTAGTCTGCAGCGGGCTCATTTCTAGGCAGGTGCGCTAGCGTGTTGCGGATAAACTGTTTTTCGTAGTGCCGGTTGCGGCGGTTTTTTTTCGCCGCAGCGCGCTGGCCGTGGCGTTTATCAACCACCAACTCGGCTAGGCGACTCAGGTCAGCAAGGTCGCGGATGTCGTTGGGGGAATTGCGTCGCGGCATCTCGTGGAGTCTGCCTGATGGCCTGCAAGCTTGCAGACTGGCGGCCTGATGGCCGGCCTGAAGACCCGTCTTACACACGGATCACGCCGAGCCGGGACTCGGGCCAAGTAAGCGTCCCATCGATGCAAAACCCTGCTTCCTGTGCCCGCAACACGCCGGCATTGCTATACGACGGAGCCTGCCCGTTGGCGCCGCGAACTCGCACGGTGCCGTGGGCTGCCGGCCAGCCAGCCGCTGGTGGCCGCCAACGTCGGCAACAGCGCCGCATCCCGATTAGTCGGTATTACTTCGGCGGCAACAATCAGCAGCAGGTGGCGCAGCGTCGGCCATTCACGTCAGTACCTGTCAAGTACCGAACTCGTGACCAGTGTGAGTGCGTGCGAAGGACTGACCGACACGGCGCACCCGGTTCACATGTGATCGGATGATTCATGCAGCAGTTTCACTTTCGAACATGGACCGATCCCATGCACTTCGTCCGGCCCCTCGTGCGGCTGGTCTAAAGACCGTTGTCTGTATTCCTCCCCCGGAACAAACCCATGCGCTGCAGTTCCTGATGGCGGTCCACCCATTGGTGCTTCAGCGCGCCGGTCACGTGAAGCAACAGCAGCGCGTACAGCGAATAACCCGCCAGCGTGTGCACCGCGCCGAAGGTGTCGTGCAGCCCTTCCTTTACCGCGGGTGGCAAGGTCATGATCAAGCCGATGCGCGGCCATTCGAAGAGGCCGAACCAGTGCATCGGGTGTGATGCGGCGTCCTTCCACGCCGAGTCGTGGAGCCAGCCCGAGAGCGGTAGCGCCAACATGATCAGATAGAGCAGGGCGTGCGTGGCGTGCGAAGCCCTGCGCTCCCATGCCGCATACGCCTGCGGCAGCGGCGGCGGTTTGTGCGAGGCGCGCCACAGGATGCGCAGCAGCACCAGCCCAAGGGCCGTGACGCCGATCGACTTGTGGGTATCGATGACCGGCCGCACCCAGGCGTCGGGCAACAGGTCGACCGGCAGTGCCAAAGCCACATTGACCAGCAGCAGCACCGCGAGCATCCAGTGAAGCGCGGCGGCGGTGCGTGTGTAACGGTCGGTTTTCATCGACGCGATTTGACCCCAATCGGCGCTCGGACCGCCACCTGTGGTCTCCTTCCCCCTGCCGCGGCCATCCCGCACCGGCAAGTCGCAGCACCCCGCTCGCCGTGAACGAAACATCCGAAGACCCGCTGTCGATGGCCCGCCACGCCGCGTCGTCGCGCCTGTCGCCCCCATCCACGCCCCGGCGCAGCGTCGTCATCCATGCTGCGGTGCTGGTTCTGTGGATGCTGTTGTTCGCGCAGGCCTTCAGCGGCAGTGGCCTGCTCGGGTGGTCGGTCGGCGCGGCCTACATTATTTACGACACCCTGCTGCTGGCCTTCGTCGGCTGGCAGACCTGGCGCCTGCTCAAGCCCGAGCAGCCGGCCGCCAGAGATGCGGAGGTTCGAGCGCGACCGACCCTGGCCGTGATCGTCGCCGCGCACGACGAGGCGGCGGTGCTGCCGGTGACGCTTGCCGCGCTGCTGGCGCAGACCGATCCGCCGGACGCCATCGTCATCGCCGACGACGGCTCGAACGATGGCACTGGCGAGATGCTGATTGCGCGGTACGGGCTGATCGCCGAGTCGCCTGACGTGCCGGGCGTGGGCAGCGCCAGCCATCCGTCGCTGCGCTGGTTGCGCCTGCCGCACGGTGGCAAAGCGCGCGCCTTGAACGCCGCCATCGGACACCTTCGACACGATGTCGTGCTGACGGTCGATGCCGACACCTTGCTCGATCCGGAAGCCATTGCGGCGGTGCGCCGCGCTTTTGCCGCAGAGCCCGAACTCGCGGCTGTCACGGGCGTCATCACGCCGGTTTGCCCATCGTCGGCCAGTGGCCGCGTGTTTCAGTGGTTCCAGACCTACGAGTACATCCGCAACTTCCTGTCGCGCTATGCCTGGATGCAGGTGGACAGCCTGCTGCTGATCTCGGGGGCTTTCGCAGGCTTTCGCCGGCAGGCGGTGGTGGCCGTCGGCGGATTCGACCCCGAGTGTCTGGTGGAGGACTACGAATTGATCCATCGCATGCGCCGCTATGCCCTCGGGCAAGGCCTGGACTGGCGCTTTCGCGTGCTCGGCGGTGCGCAAGCGCGCACCGAGGCTCCCGCGACCGTCGGCGCTTTCCTGCGCCAGCGGCGGCGCTGGTTCGGGGGTTTTTTGCAGACCCAGTTCTGGTACCGCGCGATGGTCGGCGACCGGCGGCTGGGTTGGCTCGGAACGCTGATGTTGCCGGTCAAGGCCGTGGACACCTTGCAGCCGCTGTACGGGCTGACGGCCTTCGCGTTGCTCGCCTACTTCGCCGCTGCCGGTCGGCTGGGGGTAGCGGGCCCGGTGGCGGCGCTGGTCGCCACCAAGATCGGCATCGACATCTCGTTTCACCTGTGGTCGGTTCGTCTCTACCGCCGCTGGGTCGGTGACACGTCGCGTGCGAGCCTGGGCTGGGCGCTGGCAGCCGCCATCGTCGAGCCTTTCACATTCCAGTTGTTGCGCCACAGCGGCGCGGCGCTGGGCTGGGTTTCGTTCCTCACCGGCAGTGGCCGCTGGGGCCGGCAACAGCGCTTCGGACTGGCCTCGCCGGTTGCACCCGTCGAGTGCAGCTCGGCGGATGCGACGGCGGCCTCGGACGCCTTCCGGCGCCGCTGAGTCGGCGCGCATGTCGCATGTCGAGTCGAAAGGCCGATGTTCTTTGGCTCCGTCCCTCTGAAACTGCGGGCGCGTACCCTCGGCGCCATGCCTTTTTCGCTCAAGGCCGTGATGATCCGACGCTTGCTTCTTGAGGTGGGAACTGACTGAAATTGCAGTTGGCCGGACGTCGTCGACAAGCAATATTGCGTCAGACCAATCTGACGAGCACGAAGCCTGCCGCAGCAATATGGGCCAGGGTCACGGCAATCGAAAGTCCGTGGAGCCACTTAAAAAGTCGTTTCTGCCCGCTGTCTGTCGCACGGTTAATGGCAGGCATCAACATCTGCCTGACCGGCACCGTGGTGATCGCCACCGCAGCCATGAGCGCACCCGCCAGATGGTCGTGCTGCCACAAAAATGCCGACGCCAGCCCCGCTGTGACGATCACAAACAGATAGAAAGGCGGGAACGCTCGGCGCAATGCCAAACCCGCCGTCTCGGCTGGCAGCACCGTGAACACGAATGCTGCAAAGCCGAAGGAGTAAAGCGTCATGCCGCCGAAGAGCAGCGCCGTGATCAGAATCGCGACAGACAGGATCATTGGAGAGCTCGAGTTTGAGGCCGCTGATTATTCAAGTGCTGCTGCTCGCTCGACAACGACCACGGGAATGACGTTTGCACCGAATTTGACGGCGCAGAAGAATTGTATAGGTGTGAGCTACACAAAATCTATGCAGCAACTACTGATCGGTTTCTCCACTTGAGTTCTGCCGTCATGGACTCGATCTGTGCCGGGCAATTCAGACTCGTCTCCAACGATTTCTCGTTCACGATTGTCGCAGGGGGTGCGGCCACTGGTCGCTCGAGCACGATGCTGCCGTTGGCCACCAGTTCGCTCGCACCCTCGTCGATGCAGTAGCAGCATGGCCAGCCGCGACAGTTGCGCGTCCTCCCCGAGCAGCACGAGTTCCGAAGCGCCGTCGGCATGTGATGCGCAGACCGCGCCGATGGCGTGGAAGTCTTGCGCCGGCCAAGCGGCCCGCACGCCGTGGTGCGGCTCGGTCGCGAGCACCAGCGCGGCAAGTCGCAGGCGTGTTTCGGCATCGATGCCAGCGGCCATGAGGTACGGCGTCGCGCACCCGATGCTGCCGCGTTCGAGCCGGAAGTTCAGGCTCCGTTTGCCGTCGTGCGCGAGGTCGTGGATGAACGCCGACAGCAGCAGCGGTTGCGCGGAGCGGCAAGGCAGCCGGTGCACCCGGCACAGCAGGGATGCCGTCAACATGCCCTCGCAGAAATGCTGCCGGCCGTGATTGGGCTGCCGGTCGCGCAGAGCCGCGTCGGCATCGATCGCCTGCGCGATGGCACGGGCCGCCGCGGCGAGCGCCGGGTCGGCGCGCTCGGCGTTCTCGGCGTGTTCGCCAAGCTCAACGAGCTGGCATTCGGTTTCGCGCTGCACCCAGCTCACCTTGCACGCCAGACCGGCGACCGATTCGAACAGATCGACCAGCGCGTGGGCAACCGCCGCGGCGCTGTGGGTCGCATCGATGCGCAGCAGGGTCGGGGCTGCGATCACGGCGCGCTCACCCACGCGCCGCCCGTGAGGGGTAGGGCGTTGCGTCGGTGACATCGATCTGATCGGCGCTCAGGTGCTTGGCCGCGAAGTCCCGGTACACGCCGGCCGTGAGGAAGAGGTCGTAGATGTCGGCGTCGATGTGGTCGCCCGCCATGCTCTGGAGCACACGCAGAGTCTCGGAGAGTTTCTTGGGTTTCTTGTACGGGCGGTCCGATGCGGTCAGCGCTTCGAAGATGTCGGCCACCGCCATGATGCGCGACGGCACCGAAAGCTCTGCACCCGAGAGTTGGCGCGGATAGCCCGTTCCGTCGATGCGCTCGTGGTGCGTGCCGGCGTACTCCGGCACGCGACGCAGGTGTTTCGGAAACGGCATCCGCTCGAGCATCATGATCCTGTGCACCATGTGCTCGTTGATTTTGTAGCGCTCCTCGGTGGTGAGCGTTCCGCGCCGCACGCTGAGGTCGTAGAGGTTTTTCGGCACCTCCATCTTGAAGCCGAACTCGGGCTCGACCCCGTTGTCAGCGCCCCGCGCCACCAGGTCGCGCGGCCGGTCCGAGAGCAGTTGCTCGACCGCGAGCAGCGGCGCGATCGGCTCCATCATCAGACGCTCGAGCTCGCCTTGCGAGAGACCGAGGCGGTCGTCGAAATGCCGCGTCCACGGCGTGGTCGTACAAGACGACGTTCGATGCAGCGCGAGCGTATCGAATCTGCGGGACGAGTTGCCACTGCGAGGCCAGCGCGACCCTGATGCTGGCCAGCAGGTCGGTTTGGTGGTCGTTGCGCCGAAACCGAGACGGCGCGCATACGCCGAGCCCAGCACGTTGCGATCCGCGGCATCGAGTTGCGATTGCCACTGCAGGCTCGCGCCGTTGGCCGTGCGGTACGGGCTCGATGAAATCCAGGCGGCGTTGGTCTGCACTGCCACGGTCTGCGCGTGCAGACCCTCCACATGGCTGAGGCCGTTGGAGCCGGTCGCGATGCGGGTGTTCAGGTCATGGGCTGTCGCGTTCAGGGTGCTGCGCGCGTCGATGCCGCCGAACAGGCTCCAGCCCTGCGCCAGCGGCGCCTGCACGCTCGCGCCCGCCGCCAAGGTACCGAACTTGTCGTTTCTGCGGCCGCTGCCGGGTGCCACGTTGAACAGCGGGCCGTCAAACGCGGGAATGGCGAACTGCCCGGCGTTCGTGGCGCTGTTGACGTTGCTGTCCCGTCCGGCACCGATCTCGGCATGGCCCGCGAAGCTCGGGCGGTCGGAGGCGGCCACCTGGTCCAGCAAGCCCAGCACGCGATCGGTGGCCGAGGCAGCTTCCGTCGGCATGTCCGTGCGGCGCACCCGCTCGAGTTCGCTTCGGGCGTTCTCGCTTTCGCCCGCGGCAAGTCAGGCGCGGGCGAGCTTAGCCTTCGCAGGGTGATCGTTCGGGCGCATCGCCAGCACGCGCTCCAAGGCGAAGATGGCGTGCGTGACGTGGCTTGAATCGAGCGCGGCCAAGCCGAACAGGTAGTCGAATCGAGGCTTGCCTGCCCGCGTGGCTTCCAGCGGCGCGAGTTTGGCGTAGGCGCTTGCAGCGTCTCGCGTGCCGATCAAGTCGGCAGCGCGGTCGAGAGCGGCGTCCGAGGCATGCGGCTTGGTGGCGAGCGCCATCGCGTGCGCCGGTAGCGACCACCCGTGGACGCGGGCGGGGTGGTGTGGGAGATGCGGCGCATGTGGAACGGCTGAGGCTTCAGGGTTGGCTGGTGATCCCGCTTGCGGGTGCGGTGGGCCATCGAGCTGTGCGCGAGCCCATGCCGTCTGCCCTCCGCCTCCGGCAAATTCGCGGGTTGGTTGAGCCGCCAGTGCGCCGAGAGCGGACTTATTGCGCATGCGCCGCCCCGGCGATGCCCCGCAGCGAGCCGAAGGGCTTCACCAGATCGGCATCTTCGATGCCGATCTGGCCAAGTCGACCGTCATCGGATTTGTCGCGTGGGCTGTCCGACCAGAGACCGAGAAGCCAGCCGAACGATGGGACCGCGTGTTCGCGTCTCAGCTCCGAGGTGGGCTGAATCAGGTTGCGTTCGACAAAGTCCTGCTTCGCTTCGCTGCCTTTTGCGCCACGCTGCTCCGAATCACGAGTTCCGCGCCCACCAAAATCTTGACAGCCGGCTCGATGATTTGCGAGCGAATCTGCCTTGCAAGCAGCGTGATGGCGAGGTTGCCGATCTTTCGTTTCGAGACGTCGATGGTCGTGAGCGGCGGGTCCATGGTGGCGCTCATCGGCAGGTTGTCGAAGCCGACCAGCGAGAGGTGCTTCGGAATGCGGATGTCGAATTCGCGCAATGCCTTGATACAGCCGTAGGTGATGATGTCGTTCGTGCACACGTAGCACTCGGGCACGACGAGTCCGGCGCGCAGTTTGGCCAGCATGTCCGCATAGGCGCCGTCGTAGGTGGAGTCGACGGTCACGATGTCGCGCGTGTTGAAGGCCAGCCCGAAGTGCTTCATGCCGTCGACGAAAGCCTCGCGACGCAGGCGAAAGTTGATCGTCTGCACGTTGCTCGCGACAAAGCCGATGTGCTTGAAGCCGCGCTCGGCGAGGTGCGCGAGGATCTTGAAGACGGCGTCTTTGTTGTTCATGTTGACGAAGTCGCACTCGATCACGTCGTGGAAGGTGTCGATGACGACGAGCGGCAGCGCGCACGCCTCGAACAGCTTCACGTCGGCTTCGCTCAGTTCGGTTCCGAGCACGACCACGCCGCTCAATGCGGCGCCACTGAGCGAAGCCACGATGTCCTCTATCGCGCGGCCTTCATGGCTCACCACCTCCAGCTTGTATCCGCATGCGGCGGCTTGGCTCGACATGCCGTCGATGTAGTCCGAGATGAAGGTGTTGTGGTCGCGGTTCACGGTGTGGCCGTGTTTGGCGATCTTGAGAAAGCGCAGCGTGCCGAGGGTGCCCGCTTTCGCGACCTTCGGCGCGCGCACCTCGTACTTCAGCTCGGCCGCAGCCATCAGGACGCGGGTGCGGGTCTCGTCCGAAATGCCGCCTTTGCCGTTGAGCACGAGGGATACCGTCGCAGCCGAAACCTGCGCCCGCGCCGCAACATCTCTCACGGTCGATGACATCGGCGTTTCTCCAAGCTGTTTATTGTTTAGTAAATGTATTCTGCTTCGACCTTTTTTTGGGCTTTCCGCGGTTTGCGTTTTGCCAAGTCAGGAAATGACCTCGATACGACAATCCCTGCCACAAAACGCTCGGGTTTTTCCTGATTCTTGTCTTCAGTCAAACCTCTAACATTTTAAGTAAATATGGAAAGTTGTTTAGCAATCACGTCATGAAGCGCGACCCGCAACTGCTGTTTTTGGTGGGCATCAACCTGCTCGTGCTGGCGCTGGGTGCTGCGATCTCGAAGGGTGCGTTCGTCGACCCGTACAACCTTCAGTCGATGGCCGGGCAACTGCCCGAACTCGGCCTGCTCGCGGTGGGCGTGATGCTCGCCATGTCGTCCGGCAACGGCGGCATCGACCTGTCGGGCATCGCGCTCGCCAACCTGTCGGGCGTGGCCTCCGCGATCGCGGTCGCGGCGTTCGTGTCGGTCACCGATGCCCCGATGCTTTTCACGGTGGCGTTCATCGCGGTGGCGGTGCTGGTCGGCCTTGTCGGCGGCGTGGTCAACGGTCTGTTGATCGCTCGGCTCGGGCTCACGCCGATCCTCTGCACGCTCGGCACGCAGCTGCTGTTCACCGGCTTGGCCGTGGTGCTCTCGGGCGGGCCCTCGGTTCGCGTCGGCAGTGCCGATCCGCTGATGACCATCGGCATCGGGCTGGTGCTCGGTGTCCCGATCTCGTTCATCGTCTTCGGCGCCATTGCATTGCTGGTCGGTATGGCGCTCAAGTTCAGCCCATTCGGTATCCGCCTTTTCCTGATGGGCACCAACCCAAAAGCGGCGCGCTACGCAGGCTTCTCGCAAACGCAGCTGCTCGTCACGACCTACGGGCTTTCGGGTCTCATGGCGGGCGTGGCGGGCGTGCTGATCGCCTCGCGCAACATCAACGTGAAGTGGGACTACGGGCAGTCGTATTTGCTGATCGCGATCCTCATCACCGTCATGGCCGGCGTGAAGCCCGAAGGCGGCTACGGCCGCATGACCTGCCTGTTTTTGTCGGCAACGGCGTTGCAGCTGCTCTCAAGCATGCTCAATTTCGCCGACATGTCGAACTTCTTCCGCGACTGCGCCTGGGGTTTGTTGCTGCTCGTTTTTCTGGCCATCAGCCGCTACGACATCGGCAGCCTGTTCAAGCGTCACGCGCCCGCCATCACCTCGTCGGTGCAGTCCCCTCCTGCGCCGAAGAATGCGTCCTGAGGGTTCATCCATTGGAGACAACATGAGAGTCACACCCATCAAGGCTTCGTTGATCGCGGCAGCCCTTGCAGCGGCCTTCGGCGCAGTCATCGCCCAAGACAAGCCGGTCATCGCGACCGTCGTGAAAATCAGCGGCATTCCGTGGTTCAACCGCATGGAAGTCGGTGTCAAAGAGTTCGCGAGCACCACGCCCACCGTCGTCGCGAGCCAACGCGGCCCGGCCACGGCAGACGCCGCGCAGCAATTGAAGATCATCGACGACCTGGTCGCGAAGAAGGTGAGCGCGCTGGCCGTCGTGCCGATGGATCCCGCGGTGATCGAGGGCGTGCTCAAGCGCGCGATGGACCGCGGCATCGTCGTCGTGACCCACGAGGCCGACAACCAGAAGAACACCAACGCAAACATCGAGGCCTTCGACAACTCGGCCTACGGCACCGCGCTCAACGAGAAGCTCGCGGCCTGCATGGGCAAGACGGGCAAGTGGACATCGTTCGTCGGCTCGGTCGGCAGCCGCACCCACTTGCAATGGGTCGATGCGGGTGCCGCCAATGCAAAGAAATATCCGGGCATGACGCTGGTCGATCCGAAGAACGAGTCGTTCGACGATGCCAACAAGACCTATGAGAAAGCGAAGGAAGTGTTGCGCAAGCACCCCGACCTCAAAGGCTTCCAGAGCTCGGCCGGCAACGACGTGATCGGCATCGGCCGGGCGATCGAAGAGGCAGGTCTCGTGGGCAAAGTCTGCCTGGTCGGCACCGGCCTGCCCGCCCCGTCGGCCAAGCTGCTCGACTCGGGCGCCATCACCGCCATCGGTTTCTGGGACCCGAAAGACGCCGGCATCGCGATGAACAGGGTCGCCAAGCTGCTGCTCGAGAAAAAGCCGCTCACCAACGGCATCAACCTGGGGGTCAAGGGCTACGAAAAAGTCACGGTCACCAAAGGCCCGGGCCAGGGCTTGCTGCTCGTCGGTGACGCGATGGTGATTGCCGACAAGACCACCTACAAGAACTATCTGTTCTGATCCACAAGCGCTCCGACACGAACATGCAAACGCATCGACCTGCCGGAGCGCCCGCACCTTCAGAGGCACCTGCGTTCCTGCAGGTGCGCGGCATCCACAAGCGTTTCGGCGGCGTGCACGCGTTGCGTGGCATCGATGTCGTCATCGAGCGTGGCCGCATCTATCACCTGCTCGGTGAGAACGGTTGCGGCAAGAGCACGCTGATAAAAATCATCTCCGGCGCGCAGCCGCCCGATGAAGGCACGATCACGCTCGAAGGCAGGGTGCACGCGGCGCTCACGCCGATCGAGTCGCTCGCGGCCGGCATCGAGACGGTCTATCAAGACCTCTCGCTGATTCCGAACATGACGGTCGCCGAGAACGTCGCGCTCACCGAGCAACTCGTGCGCGGCAACGGCCGGCTCGCCCGCCTGCTCGACCGAAAAATGCTTCGCGAGACTGCGCGCCGGGCGTTGAAGTCGGCGGGCCTGCCGCACGCCGATGCCTTCCTCGACACGGTTGTCTCCGACCTGCCACTGGCCGTGCGCCAACTCATCGCCATTGCGCGCGCCATCGCAACCCAAGCCAAGCTCGTCATCATGGACGAGCCGACCACCTCGCTCACGCGGCGTGAAGTCGACAACCTCGTGCACGTGGTGGGCGACTTGCAGCGCGACCGCGTGGCCGTGCTTTTCGTCACCCACAAGCTCGACGAGTGCTACCGCATCGGCGGCGAAGCCATCGTGTTTCGCGACGGACAATGCGTCGCGCAAGGCCCGATCCGCGCGTACGCCAAGACCGAACTCGGTCACCTGATGACCGGCAAGTCAATCGACGGCAGCCGCTACCGCCGCGGCACGCCGCAGGCCGGCACGCTGCTCGAGGTCGACGGCCTCGGTTGCGCCGGTCACTTCGAAAAGGTGAGTCTGAAGGTCGCGCCGGGCGAGGTGCTCGGCATCACCGGGCTGATGGATTCGGGCCGCAACGAACTCGGCCTGGCGCTTGCGGGTGTGCTCGCGGCCACCGCCGGTACGGTCGACGTGGCAGGCACCCGTGTCGTGCTGCGTCAGCCAGCCGATGCGATCGCGCACGGCATCGGCTACGTGCCCGAAGACCGCCTCGCCGAGGGCCTGTTCCTCGACAAGCCGATCCTCGCCAACATGGTGGCGCTCGTGCTCGACCGGCTCCGTGGAGGCTTCGGCCTGCTCGACCAACGCAAGGCCCGACGCATCGCCGAGGCACTGGTCAAAGAACTGCAGATCGCCACGCCCGATGTCGACCTTCCCGTGCAGTCGCTCTCCGGTGGCAACCAGCAGCGCGTGCTGATCGGACGCTGGCTCACCATCACGCCAAAGGTCCTGCTGTTGCACGGCCCGACGGTCGGCGTCGACGTGGGCTCGAAGGACACGATCTACAAAGTTATTCAAGCGCTCGCGGAAAAGGGCATGGCGCTCGTCGTGATCAGCGACGACCTGCCCGAACTCCTGCAGAACTGCGACCGGATCATCGTCATGCGCAACGGCCGACTCGCGGCCGAGTTCGATGCCGAGACCACCCGCGAAGAAGATCTGTACGAAGCGATGCTCGGCTCGCCTCAAAAGGCGCACGCATGAGCACGCAGACCATTCCCGCGCCGAAGCCCACGGCCCAAAAACCT
>JANLUW010000607.1:0-6420 GCA_031363645.1 Rhizobacter sp.
CTCAGCACGGTGTCGAACAGCGGCGCCAAGTCGGTGCCGATCTCGCCTTTGGTGAGCGTGGCCCAGCCGTTGAGGCCGGAGGCGAACACGACCGGGAAGTCGAGCTGGTCTTCGGTCGCGCCGAGCTTGTCGAACAGCTCGAAGGTCGCGTTGATCACGTAGTCTTCGCGCGCGCCGGGGCGGTCGACTTTGTTGATGACGACGATCGGTTTCAGGCCGAGTGCAAGCGCCTTCTTGGTCACGAAGCGCGTCTGCGGCATCGGGCCTTCGACCGCGTCGACCAGCAACAGCACCGAATCGACCATCGACAGCACGCGCTCGACCTCGCCGCCGAAGTCGGCGTGGCCGGGTGTGTCGACGATGTTGACGTGCGTGCCCTTCCACTCGACCGCACAGTTCTTCGAGAGGATCGTGATGCCGCGTTCCTTCTCGAGGTCGTTGTTATCCATCACACGTTCGGCGACCTTCTCGTTCTCACGGAAGGTGCCGCTCTGGCGCAGCAGCTGGTCGACCAGCGTGGTCTTGCCGTGGTCGACGTGGGCGATGATGGCGATGTTGCGAATCTGGCGGGTCATGTTGTGGCAGCTTTCACTTCTTGTGGATTCGGTTCTTGAACAAGAAGGCCTTGCACCTCCACGGGGCTCAAGAGCCTGGTTGAAATCAGCTCGCCGGCAGCGATGTGCGCGCCACCGAGAAAGGCTTTCGGTTCGGGGCCGTAGACGCGCACGTTGGGCGCGTCGGGCAAGTCGGTGCGGCGCCGCAGGCCACTGAGAAAGCGGCCGGCGTCTTCGGACCCGAGTCGCACCACCGGCCAGTCGGCGAGGAGCGCATCGGCATCCATCAGCGATGCGTCGCGTTCGGCGTCCGACATGGCGGCGAGTTGGTCGAGTGTCAGCGCCGCATCGAGCGAGAGCGCGCCGCTGCCGGTACGGCGCAACGCGCTCAGGTGCGCGCCGCAACCGAGTGCGGCGCCGATGCCTTCGGCGAGCGTGCGGATGTAGGTGCCTTTGGAGCAGCGCACGTCGATCGTCCAAGCGTCGTGTTCGCCTTGATTGTCGAGATCGGCGATGTCGATCGTGTGAATCGTCACCGCCCTCGCCTCGCGCTCGACCTCGATGCCGGCGCGCGCGTATTCGTACAGCGGCTTGCCATCACGCTTGAGCGCCGAATACATCGGTGGCACTTGCTGGATCGGCCCGGTGAACCGATCGCAGGCAGCCTGAAGTTGCGCGCGCGTGACGTTCACGCCGCGGGTCTGGACCACGTCGCCTTCGGCATCGGCCGTCGTCGTCGTGACACCGAGTTTCAAGGTTGCGCGATACGACTTGTCGGCGTCGAGGCTGGTCTGCGAGAACTTGGTCGCCGCGCCGAAGCACAGCGGCAACAGCCCGGTCGCGAGCGGATCGAGCGTGCCGGTGTGGCCGGCCTTCTCGGCGCGGTACAAGCGCTTGGCCTTCTGCAACGCATCGTTGCTCGACAGGCCGAGTGGCTTGTCGAGCAGCAGCACGCCGTGGACGGCGCGGCGCTGGATGCGGGGGCGTTGCCGGGCCAGCACGATCAGTCTTCCTTCGCTCGCGTCGAATTCGCCTTCGCGATCAATTCGCTCAGCTCGAGTGCGCGCTCGGTCGTGCGGTCGAACTTGAAATGCAGGGTCGGCACGGTGTGAATCTGCAGGCGCTTGAACAAGCCGTTGCGGATAAAGCCTGCAGCCTCGTTGAGCGCGATTTCGCACTCGGCCGAATCACCGATCAGCAACGAGAACAGGATGGTCGCGTGCGCGTAGTCGGCCGTGACCTCGACGGCGTTGACCGTGACCATGCCGATGCGCGGATCTTTCAGATCGCGAATCAGCTCGGCCACATCGCGCTGGATTTGGTCGGCGACGCGGAAGCCGCGGTTGGGAATGGATCGTTTGTGTTTCATACGGACTCACTAAACACAAAGCCCGCCTTCTTTTGGAAGGCGGGCTCTGGGGGACGAGACCAAGACCGCCTTATAGCGTTCGTGCCACTTCCTTGACCTCGAAGAATTCGAGCTGATCGCCTTCCTTGATGTCGTTGTAGTTCTTCAGCTTGATACCGCACTCGAAGCCCGAAGCCACTTCACGCACATCGTCTTTCAGGCGCCGCACCGATTCGATCTCTCCGGTGTAGACCACCACGTTCTCACGCAGCAGGCGGAACCGTGCACCGCGGCGCACCAAGCCGGCCGTGACCATCGAACCCGCGACCGTGCCGATCTTCGAGGCCACGAACACCGTGCGAATTTCGGCCGTGCCGATGACTTCTTCGCGCTGCTCGGGAGCCAGCATGCCGGTCATCGCCAGCTTCACGTCGTCGACCGCGTCGTAGATGATGTTGTAGTAGCGGATGTCGACGCCGTTGTTCTCGGCGAGCTTGCGCGAGCCGGCATCGGCACGCGTGTTGAAGCCGATGATGACGGCCTTCGAGGCGATCGCGAGGTTGACGACGGACTCGCTGATGCCACCGACCGCGGCGTGCACGACCTGCACCTTGACCTCGGCTGTCGACAGCTTGAGCAGCGACTGCGCCAACGCTTCCTGCGAACCCTGAACGTCGGCTTTGATGATGAGCGCGAGTGTCTGTGCGGCGCCCTGGCCCATCTGGCCCATCAGCGTTTCCAGGTTCGCGGCTTGGCGCTTCGACAGCTTCACGTCGCGGTACTTGCCTTGGCGGAAGGTCGCGATTTCGCGCGCACGGCGCTCGTCGCCCAACACCATGAACTCGTCGCCGGCTTGCGGCACTTCGGTCAGGCCTTGAATCTCGACCGGAATCGACGGGCCGGCTTCGGTGATCGGCTTGCCGTTCTCATCGAGCATCGCGCGAACGCGGCCAAAGCTCGAGCCGGCCAGCACCACATCGCCACGCTTCAACGTGCCGCTTTGTACCAGCACGGTCGCCACGGGGCCGCTGCCCTTGTCGAGTTGCGCCTCGATCACGAGGCCCTTGGCCATCGAGTCACGCGCGGCCCGCAGCTCTAGCACCTCGGCTTGCAGCAGCACCTGCTCTAGCAGCTTGTCGATGCCCTGGCCGGTGCGTGCCGAGACCGAGACGAACGGCGAATCGCCGCCGAAATCTTCCGGCACGACTTGCTCGGCAACCAACTCCGATTTGAGCCGCTCGATGTTCGCGTCGGGCTTGTCGATCTTGTTCATCGCGACGACGATCGGCACGCCGGCCGCCTTCGCGTGGGCGATGGCTTCTTTTGTTTGCGGCATCACGCCGTCGTCGGCAGCGACCACCAGAATCACGATGTCGGTGGCCTTCGCACCGCGTGCGCGCATCGCAGTGAAGGCGGCGTGGCCGGGGGTGTCGAGAAACGTAATCATGCCGCCCGGCGTGTCGACGTGGTACGCGCCGATGTGCTGAGTGATGCCACCGGCTTCGCCCGCTGCCACACGCGAGGTGCGGATGAAGTCGAGCAGTGAGGTCTTGCCGTGGTCGACGTGGCCCATCACGGTCACGACCGGCGCGCGTGGCAACGACTCGTGCTCGGATTCGGTTTCGGTGTCTTCCTCGAGGAAGGCGTCGGGGTCGTCGAGCTTGGCGGCGAACGCCTTGTGGCCCATCTCCTCGACCAGGATCATCGCGGTCTCTTGGTCGAGCTGCTGATTGATGGTGACCATCTGGCCGAGCTTCATCAGCTGCTTGATCACCTCCGACGCCTTGACCGACATCTTGTGCGCCAAGTCGGCCACGCTGATGGTCTCGGGCACGTGCACTTCCTGCACCTGCGCCTCGGCCGGGGCAACGAAGTTCGAGACCGAACCGTCGGTGCGCTCGCCGCGGCGACCGACGCGCGGTGCACGCCAGCCCGGGCGATTGCCACCTGCGGGGGCGCGTTGGCCCGGCTTCAGCGCGGTGCGCTTCTTGGCATCGTCGGCCCAACTCGACGAGAGCTTCTCGGACTTGACGGCTTTCTTGTCGCCCGGTTTCGCGACCGCGGCCGTGCCCGGTGCGCCGACCTTCTTGTGAATCGTGCCCTGGATCGCGACAGCCGCTGGCTTGACCTCTTCGGGCTTCTTCGCGACCAGCACCTTCTTCGGCGCATTCATCATCGCGCGGATCGCCGCGGCTTCGTCTTCGGCGGCCTTGCGGCGCTTGGCCAGATCGGCGGCGCGCTGCTTGTCTTCGTCGACGACGTCGGCGGCCTTGATCACGCGCAGCACCGGCTTGACCGGCTCAGCTGGCGCAGCGACCGCGGGCGCCGGTGCTTCGGCTGCCTTGGCCGCATCGGCCTTGGTTTGGGCAGCGGTCTTGGGCTTGGCAGCCACTGCGATCGCAGCAGCGGCTTGCTCGGCGGCATGCTTTTCGGCGAGCTCGCGCGATGCGGCGGCAGCAGCAGCGGCGGTTTCGCGGTCGCGTGCTTCCTGCTCTTCACGCAGACGGCGCTTTTCGGCCAAATCGGCCTCTTGCTGGCGCAACAACTCGGCTTGCGCCTGCGCTTCTTCTTCGCGGCGCGCGAGTTCTTGCTCGTCGATCACCGGCTCGGCAGGCTCCTCGGCGCCAGGCGCAGCATCGTCGCGCTTGATGAAGGTGCGCTTCTTGCGCACCTCGACCTGGATCGTGCGGGCCTTGCCGGATGAGTCGGCTTGCTTGATCTCGCTGGTCGACTTGCGGGTCAGCGTGATCTTTTTGCGCTCGGCGCCCGGCACGGTGCCGTGAGCGGAGCGCAGGTGGTCGAGCAGGCGTTCCTTGTCGGACTCGGTCAGCGCGTCGTCCGTCGACGCCTTGGTGACGCCGGCCGACTGCAGCTGCTCGAGCAGCGCCGCGGCAGAGCGGTTGAGCTCGGCGGCGAGTTGGGCGACGGTGGTCGTTGCCATGTGTGTGCGTTCCTTGCGTTCTTTTGCGTGATCAGCTGTCTGCGGTCTGTCTTTAAAGCGGGCCGGCGATTCCCGTGCGTCGTTCGAAACGCGCAATCAGGTCGTGAACCAGTGTTCACGCGCCTTCATGATCAGCGCCTTGGCCTGCGCCTCGTCGATCTCGGTCATCTCGATGAGCTCGTCGACCGCCAGGTCGGCCAGGTCGTCGCGCTTGTGCACGCCGCCCGCCGTCAGCTTGGCGATCAACTCGGGCGTCAGGCCTTCGAGGTCGCGCAGGTTCTGCGAGACATCGCCGCCGTCTTCTTCCTTGACCAGTTCCATCGTCAGCAGGGCGTCCTTGGCACGGGTGCGCAGCTCGTTGTCGGTGTCTTCGTCGAAGCTTTCGATCGCGAGCATCTCCTGCATCGGGACGTAAGCCACCTCTTCAAGGCTCGCGAAACCTTCGGCGATCAGGATGTCGGCGACTTCGGCGTCGACGTCGAGCTTGTCGACAAAAAGCTTGCGCACGTGGTCGGATTCGGAGGCCTGCTTGGTGGCCGATTCTTCCGCCGTCATGATGTTGATGCGCCAGCCGGTCATCTCGCTCGCGAGACGCACGTTCTGGCCGCCACGACCGATCGCGATCGCGAGGTTTTCTTCGTCGACCACCACGTCCATCGCGTGGCGCTCTTCGTCGACGACGATCGACTGCACGTTGGCAGGCGCCAGCGCACCGATCACGAACTGCGCCGGGTCTTCGGACCACAGCACGATGTCGACACGCTCACCCGCAAGCTCGTTGGTCACCGCATTCACACGCGAGCCGCGCACGCCGACGCAGGTGCCGATCGGGTCGACGCGCTTGTCGTGCGACACCACGGCGATCTTGGCGCGCGAACCGGCATCACGGGCGCACGATTTGATCTCGAGCAGGCCCTGCTCGATCTCGGGCACCTCTTGCGCGAACAGTTCGATCATGAAACCCGGCGCGCTGCGGCTCAGCAAAATTTGCGGGCCGCGCAACGTCGGATCGACCTCGGCGATGTAGGCCCGCACGCGGTCACCCGAGCGCAGGTTTTCCTTCGGGATCATCTCGCTGCGGCGGAGGCGCCCTTCGATGCGGCCCTGCTCGACGATCACGTCGCCCTTGTCGAGCCGCTTGACGGTGCCGACGAAGACCTTCTCGCCGCGCGAGAGGAAGTCGGTCAGAAGCTGCTCGCGCTCGGCGTCGCGAATCTTCTGCAGGATCACCTGCTTCGCGGCTTGAGCCCCGATGCGGCCGATCGAGACCGAATCGACGCCTTCTTCGATGTAATCGTCGACCTCGATGTCGGGGATTTGCTCTTGCGCCTCGAACAGCAGGATCTCGGAGTCGGGCAGTTGCAGGCCGGCCTCGTTCGGAACGACGTGCCAGCGGCGGAAGGTTTCGTAGTCGCCGTTGTCGCGGTCGATCGACACACGCATGTCGACCTCGCCGCCGTGCAGCTTCTTCGAAGCGGAGGCGAGCGCGGCTTCGACGGCCGCAAACACGACCTCGAGATCCACGCTCTTCTCGCGCGCGATGGCGTCCACAAAATCCAGCAAATCGCGGTTCATTG
>JANLUW010000627.1:0-6706 GCA_031363645.1 Rhizobacter sp.
CCCCCACCGGCGCGCTGATCGGCCAGGGCCTGGGCGAATCGGTCGGGCTGATCACCGACGGCCGTTTTTCTGGCGGCACCTGGGGCATGGTGGTCGGGCACGTAGCGCCCGAGGCGAGCGCCGGCGGCAACATCGCGTTGATCGAAGAAGGCGATTCGATCACGATCGACGCGCACACGCTGAAGCTGGAGTTGAACGTCAGCGACCAAGTGTTGAGGCAGCGCCGTGCCGCGTGGACGCCACCGAAGCCGCGCTACACCCGCGGTGTGCTCGCGAAGTTCGCGTTCAACGCGTCGAGCGCGAGCTTGGGCGCGGTGCTCGACAGATTCGAGTAGAGCGCGGAGCCCGCGACCGAGGCTACTTTTTCGCCGCCTTGCGCCGCGCGCGCGTGTCGAGGCCGAGCGACGCGAGGTTTTCGGTACGGCGCTTCTGCTTGCGCAGTTCCATTTTCTCCATCTCGCGGCGCTTGTTCAGGCCCGACTTGTCGGCCCAGAGCCACCAAAGCGCGGCGAGCGCGAACGGCGTGCAAATCTTCCAGAGGTCGCCGCCGAGCTCCCAGTTCCACGTGGCAAACGGCCCGATTCCGGTCAGGTTGGTCACGATGATCAGCACGCCGACGATGATAAAAAACATGAACAGGCTCCCGGGGGTGCGGTGCGCTCAACGGGCCGGTGTCAACCGGCGCGGGCACCATCCGTTATCCTGACTGTAGTCGACCGTCAAATCAAGATTTCACCCAGAGGAATCCATGAACCCCCGCACGAAACTGCTCCCCTTGCTGGTCACTCTGTGTGCCGGCTTCGCCGCCGTACCGGCGTTCGCCCAGGCCGATCTGGCCCAGAAGAAAAACTGCATGGCCTGCCACGCAGTCGACAAGAAAGTGCTTGGCCCGTCGTACAAAGAAGTGGCTGCCAAGTACGCCGGCCAAGCCGATGCCGCCGACAAGCTCGCCGCCAAGGTCATGAAGGGCGGCAGCGGCGTCTGGGGCAACATCCCGATGCCGGCGAATCCGCAAGTCACCGATGCGGAAGCGAAGCAACTCGTCGGCTGGATCCTGACGTTGAAGTGAGCGCCGTTCGCCCGACGTGAAAAAAGGCCCCGCGTGCGGGGCCTTTTGTTTGACTGCGCCGCGCAGGCTCAGGGCAGGCCGCGGATGCGCTGCAGCACCGCGGGCGACAACGCGAAGCGCGCGCCGTGCTGTCGCGCAAGGTCGGCTGAAGTCGCGATGAATGTCTCGCGGCCTTCGGATTCGATGAACTGGATCGCCCCGCCGGTCCAGGCCGGAAAGCCGATGCCGAAGATCGAGCCGATGTTGGCCTCGTACGTGCTCGTCAGCACGCCTTCAGTCAGACAGCGCGCGGTCTCTATCGACTGGCGGTAGAGCAAGCGCTGCTTCAATGCGTCGATCGATGGCGGCGTGAGCGCGGGTTTCTCGAACAGCGTGTGCAGTTGCGGCCAGAGGTGCTTGGGCTCGCCTTGCGGGTAGTCGTAGAAGCCACCGCCACCCGCGCGGCCCGGTCGCTTGAAATCTTTGACCAAGCGCTCGACGAGCAGCTCGCCCTGCCCCGCCTCATAGGCCTTGCCTTCGCCCGCCAGATCAGCGCGCGTCTGGTCGAGCACGTGCACCGAGAGCGCGAGCGAGGTCTCGTCGAGCACCGCCAGCGGGCCGACCGGCATGCCGGCCGCAAGCGCGGCGTGCTCGATCAACGGCGCGGGCACACCCTCGGCCAGCATCGTCGCGCCCTCCACCACGAAGGTGCCGAACACGCGGCTGGTGAAGAAACCGCGCGAGTCGTTGACGACGATCGGCAGCTTGCCCAACGCGGTGACGACATCGAACGCACGGGCGACGGTTTCATCATCGGTGCGCGCACCGCGGATGATCTCCACGAGCTTCATCTTGTGCACCGGCGAGAAGAAATGCAGGCCGACGAATTTTTCGGGCCGTGCGCTGGCAGTTGCGAGGCTGCTGATCGGCAAGGTCGACGTGTTGGATGCGAACACGCCGCCTGCCGCAAGCATCGGCTCGGCCTCGCGCGTGACCGTGGCTTTCAGTTCACGCTGCTCGAACACCGCTTCGATGATCAGGTCGCAGCCTTTCAGGTCGGCGGCGGCGGCGGTCGGCGTGATCAGGTTCAGCAGCGCCGCCTGCTGCGATTCGTCGATTCGGCTGCTGACCTTGCGCACCGCCTCGAAGCCTGCGCACGCTTTGTCGATGTTCACGTCTTTCAGCACGCACGCGATGCCGCGAGAGGCGGCTGCATGCGCGATACCCGCGCCCATCATGCCGGCGCCGAGTACGCCGATCTTCGATGGCTTCCACTTCGGAAAGCCGGCCGGCCGCGACTTGCCCGAACGGATCGCGTTCATGTCGAAGAAAAACGCGCTCACCATGTTTTTCGTCGTCTGGCTCACCATGGTCTTCGCGAGCTTGCGGCTCTCGATGCGCGTAGCGGTGTCGTAGTCGACCATCGCGCCCTCGACCATGGTCTCCAAAATCGCCTGCGCCGCCGGGTAGAGGCCGCGGGTCTTCTGTGCGAGCACGGCGGGCGCGACGACGAGGGCGGCGGCGATCTTCGGATGGCTCGGCGTGCCACCGGGCATCTTGTAGTCCTTGCGGTCCCAAGGTTGCATCGCATCGGGGTGATCGGCGATCCACGCCAGCGCTTGCGTGCGCAGGCTCTCGGCGCTCTCACCGAGCCCATCGACGAGCCCGAGCGCCAACGCCTCGCGCGGCCCGAACAGCTTGCCTTCGAGCAGGTACGGCTGCGCCGCCATCAGCCCGAGCAACCGCACCGTCTTCGTGATGCCGGTCGCGCCGGGGATCAGCCCGAGCGAGACCTCAGGCGTACCGAACTGGATCTTCTTGTCGTCGAGCGCGAAGCGTGCGTGGGCCGCGAGCGCGACCTCCCAACCGCCGCCCAGCGCTGCGCCATTGAGCAGCGCGACCACCGGCCGGCCTAACGTCTCGATGCGCCGAAAGCTGCGCTTCAGCGCCTCGATCCGGGTGAAGCCCTCGGCCGCGTCTTCGGCCTTCAACTTCAGCACGCCCTTCAGTTCAGCACCGGCGAAAAAGGTGCTCTTGGCCGACGCGAGCAGCACACCTTTGATCCTTTCCTTGTCGCGCACCAGGCAATCGGCCGCCTCGGCCAGATCGTGTTGCCACTGCAGCGTCATCGTGTTGACGGGCGAGCCCGGCTCGTCGAAGGTGATGGTCGCGATGCCGTCGTCGGCGAGTTCGTAGCGCAACGTTTGCATGTTCAGACCCGCTCGATGATGGTCGCGATGCCCATGCCGCCGCCGACGCACAGCGTGACGAGGCCGCGCTTGAGTTGGCGCCGCTCCAGCTCGTCGAGCAGCGTGCCGACCAGCATCGCGCCGGTCGCGCCGAGCGGGTGGCCGAGCGCGATCGCGCCGCCGTTGACGTTGATTTTCTCGTGAGGCACGCCCAGTTCCAGCATGAAGCGCATCGGCACCGCGGCGAAAGCTTCG
The DNA here is from genome assembly GCA_031363645.1 of Rhizobacter sp. Classification (GTDB taxonomy): domain Bacteria; phylum Pseudomonadota; class Gammaproteobacteria; order Burkholderiales; family Burkholderiaceae_C; genus LMDS01. Next base: position 3,493 of record JANLUW010000627.1, read on the forward strand.
TTGACCTCGAACAGGTCGATGTCGTCGATGGTCAACCCAGCCTTGGCCAGCGCCTTGCGCGTGGCCGGCATCGGGCCGGTCAACATGATGGTCGGGTCGGCGCCCGAGAGGGCAGTCGCGACGATGCGGCCGCGCGGAGTGAGGCCCATCTCGCGGCCCTTCGCCTCGCTGCCGATCAGCACCGCAGCAGCGCCATCGACGATGCCCGAGGAGTTGCCGGCCGTGTGCACATGCCGGATGCGCTCGACCTGCGGGTAGCGCGCGAGCGCGACCGCATCGAAGCCCATCGCGCCGAGCGCATCGAACGCGAGCTTGAGCGAACCCAAGCCCTCGAGCGTGGTGCGCGGCTTGATGAACTCGTCGCGTTCGAGCACGGCGAGGCCGATCGAATCGTCGACGCTCAACACCGAGCGGTCGAAGTGCCCTGCGGCCTGCGCCGCGGCGGCGCGCTGCTGCGAGGTCAACGCGAAACGATCGACGTCTTCGCGGCTCCAACCCGCGAGCGTGGCGATCAGGTCCGCGCCGATACCTTGCGGCACAAAGCCGGTTAGGATGTTCGTTTCCGGGTCTTGCGCCCACGCGCCACCGTCGGCACCGATCGGTACGCGCGACATGCTTTCGACACCGCCCGCGACGACCATGTCTTCCCAGCCGCTCGCGACCTTTTGTGCGGCGATGTTGACCGCCTCCAAACCCGACGCGCAAAAGCGGTTGATCTGCATGCCGGCGACGCGGAAGTCCCAGCCCGCCTTCAGCGCCGCCGTCTTTGCGATCACCGAGCCTTGTTCGCCGACCGGCGAGACCACGCCCATGACCACGTCGTCGAGTTGAGCCGGGTCGAAATCATGGCGCTTCTGCAGCTTGGTCAACAGGCCGGCGAGCAGGTCGACCGGCTTGACCTCGTGCAGGCTGCCGTCCTTTTTGCCCTTGCCGCGCGGCGTGCGCACAGCTTCGAAGATCATCGCGTGAGGCATGGTGGGTTCTCCTGTTGACACCCGATTATGGCGACGCGCAAACTCACGAGTCACTCACCAAGCAAGTGCTTGGTTGAATTGTTTCTCGAGGTGTCGATGGCGTCATATCGTTCGGTGTTTCAGCCTGGCCTCTTCAAAGGCAAGGTGGTGATCGTGACCGGCGGCGGCTCGGGCATCGGGCGCTGCACGGCGCACGAACTCGCCGCGCTCGGCGCGGCCGTGGCGATCGTCGGGCGCAAGGTCGAGAAGCTCGATGCGGTGCGCAACGAGATCGAAGCTGCAGGCGGCGTGTGCTCGACGCACGTGTGCGACATCCGCGAAGAAGATGCGGTCCGCGCCACGATCACGCAGGTGCTCACTCAACGCGGCCGCATCGATGGGCTGGTCAACAACGCGGGTGGGCAGTTCCCGTCGCCGCTTTCGGCGATCAGCGCTAAGGGCTGGGACGCGGTCGTTCGCAACAACCTGACTGGCGGATTCCTGATGGCGCGCGAGTGCCTGACGCAATGGATGGGCGCTGCCGGCAGCGGCGCCATCGTCAACATCATTGCCGACATTTGGGGCGGCATGCCCGGCATGGGCCACTCGGGCGCGGCGCGCGCCGGCATGCTCAACTTTACCGAGACAGCAGCGCTCGAATGGGCGCCGATCAGAGTTAACGCGATCGCGCCGGGCTGGATCGCGTCGAGCGGGATGGAACAGTACCCGGCCGCGATGCGCGACACGATCCGCGGCATGAAAAAGCTCGTGCCGCTGCAGCGGCTCGGCACCGAGAGCGAGGTGTCGGCGGCGATCGTGTTTTTACTCTCGCCGGCTGCGTCGTTCATCTCGGGCGCCTGCCTGCGCGTCGACGGCGCCGCGCCGAACGCGAAGCGCATCTGGCCCGAGGTCGGCACCGGCGGCAGCACGGAGGCCTTCGACGGCTTCCACCTCGCGACCACACCACGCGTGCTCCGAGACTGACCGTGCCGAACCTCGATCTGCGCCTCGACTCCGGCAGCGACGCATTCGCCGCCAACCGCACCCACGCGCTCGGCCTGATCGACGCGTGGCGCGCGCTCGAAGCCCGCACCCGCGCCGCGAGTGCACGCGCGCAGCCGCTGTTCGACAAGCGCGGCCAACTGCTGCCGCGCGAACGCGTTGCTCGCCTGCTCGACCCCGGCGTGCCCTTCCTCGAACTCTCGACTCTCGCCGGCTGGTTGCAAGACACGCCCGACGCAGACAAATCCATCCCCGGCGGTGGCACGATCTGCGGCATCGGGGTGGTCGCCGGCACGCGCGTGATGCTGGTCGCCGACGACGCCGGCATCGAGGCCGGCGCACTCCAACCCAAAGGCCTCGAGAAACTGCAGCGCGCGCAGGCGATCGCACTCGAAAACCGGCTGCCGTTCGTGCACCTGATCGAGTCGGCCGGCGCGAACTTGATGGCCTACAAGGTCGAGCAGTTCATCCACGGCGGCAGCGCGTTCTACATGCTGGCGCGCCTGTCGGCAGCCGGGCTGCCCGTGATCGCGGTCGTGCATGGCTCGTCGACGGCAGGTGGCGCCTACATGACCGGCCTCTCCGACCACGTGATCATGGTGCGCGGCCGCGCCCGCGCCTTCCTCGCCGGGCCGCCGCTGCTCAAAGCCGCGACCGGCGAGATCGCGACCGACGAAGCGCTTGGCGGCGCCGACATGCATTCGACTGTTTCGGGCCTGGCGGAATACGTCGCCGACGACGACGCGCACGCGCTCGGCCTCGCGCGCGCGCTCGTCGCCGCACTCGGCTGGCAACCGCAAGCCTCGTGGCCCGATGGCCCGCCGCCGACCTTCGATGCCGACGACCTGCTCGGCCTGTTCGCTGCCGACATAAAAAAACCGGTCGAGATGCGCCACGTGATCGCGCGCCTCGTCGACGGCTCCGAGTTCCTCGAGTTCAAGCCCGACCACGGCGCGGCAACGGTCTGCGGCTATGCGGCAATCGCCGGCACGCGCATCGGCATCGTCACCAACAACGGCCCGCTCGATCCGGCCGGCAGCACCAAGGTCACGCACTTCATCCAGAGCTGCTGCCAGACGGGCACGCCGATCGTCTACCTGCAGAACACCACTGGCTTTATCGTCGGCACCGAGGCAGAGCGCGCCGGCATGATCAAGCACGGCGCGAAGCAGATCCAGGCGCTCTCGAACGCGACGGTGCCGCAGCTCACGATTCACTGCGGCGCCTCGTTCGGCGCCGGCAACTACGGCATGTGCGGT
>JANLUW010000628.1:0-16860 GCA_031363645.1 Rhizobacter sp.
GCCCCACCGACCTGCGCCGAGACAGCACCCAGCCCGGCCAGGAAGCCAAGCGATGCGAGGGACATCCAGATGATCAGGTGGGCCGGCGATGCCGTGACCACCACGGCGATCGGCAACAGCGCGCCGACCGAGAAGCTGGCCGCCGAAGCGGATGCGGCCTGTGTCGGACGCGCAGCGGTCGTGGCGGAGAACCCCAGCTCGTCGCGGGCATGCGCACCCACTGCGTCATGAGCCATCAGCTCGCCAGCCACCTCGTCGGCCAGTGGCCGGTCGAGACCCCGGTCAACGTAGATTCCTGCAAGCTCCCGTTGTTCGCCCACCGGGTCCTGCTTCAGTTCGCCCCTTTCCCGGTCCAGATCGGCGTTCTCTGTGTCCTCCTGCGAGTGGACGGAGACGAACTCGCCCGCGGCCATCGACATGGCGCCGGCGATCAACCCCGAGACACTGGTCAGCAGAATCGTCCGATGCTCGGCACCTGCAGCGGCCACGCCAAGCACCAGGCAGGCGGTCGACACGATGCCGTCGTTGGCTCCCAGCACGGCGGCCCGCAACCAGCCGATGCGATCGCTGTGGTGATGCTCTGCGTGACGACCCCACTTCGCGATGGACCCCCTCGGTCGGGGTGCGGTGTGGTGGGTTGACGGGGTCTCGCGTGGCATGGCGGTTGTCCTATGCGGTGAGGGGGTCGGTCGAGAACTGCGACTCGAGCATGACCGTGCCCATGCGCACCACGTAGGCGCAATCGCCGCGGGGCTGGAGAACCGAGCCGCTTCGTGTGCGGTCGTCAGGCCGCCAGCGCTTCCTTGGTCAGGCTCCAGGCCTGCGACAACTTGGCGCCGCGCGCGTGGTACGCGCTCTTGACTCGCTTCACGCGGTCCTCGATCTTGGTCTTGACGTCGCCCTTGGCCTGGCTCAACTGCGCCTTGAGCGATTCGGCCTTGGCATCGGCTTCCTGCTTGAGCGTCTCGACCCGTTGCTTGGCTCGTTGGACGGCAGCGTCGAGGCCGGCTTTCGCTGTCGTGAGCTTGGACTCCAATTTCGCCTTGGCCGTGCTGCTTGCCTGCGACGCTTCGGCTTCTAGATCCTTGATCTCCGACTTGAGCGCCGCGATGTCGTGGTCGTACTGCGCTTCGGCCACTTCGGTGCGGGTGTGCCGGAAGACCTGGCCGCCAGCTGCCTCCAGGGCCGCATCGACCGGCATGACCCATTCCTCTTCGACTTCGGCCAGGAGCGCCACCTTGCCGGGCTTCAGCAACCTCTCCGTCTCCTCGACGAAGTCCAGGCCGACACCGGCCACCCAGAGGTCGCGCACCGCGCCGGCAACGGCCCCGGTCATCGCACCGACGGCCATGAGAACCGGCCCACCGAGCAGGCCGATCAAGCCCCCGACCGCCAGACCGACGCCGGTGCCGACCGGCCCGGAGTCCATGGACTTCTTCACGGTCACCTTGCCGTTGGCGTCCTTTACCAGCACGCCCGTGGCGTACAGCGTGATGTCACCGTCGGCGTGCAGTTTGTGCAGGGCCTGAAGCCCAGCGTCCGCCGCGGCTTCGTTGTCGAAGATCGATACCAACATCTTGTTCATGTCAATTCCAGTTCTGGTTCATTCACGCGGATCGAAGAACCAGCGCTTGATGTCAGCCGGTAGCCGTTTCGATCGACTTGCGAAGCCGAGCCATGGCGGCACTCGCGTCGGCCTCGAATTCCTTCCAGCGCGCCGCAGTCGCCTGCTTCATTTCGGTCAACTTGGCCTCGGCGCTCTTGACGTCGCCCTTGAGTGTGGTGATCTGCCCGTCGATCCGGGACTTGGCATCGGCGCTGGCCGCACCGGCCTTCTTCTCCAGGTCGACGACCTTGGCCTTGCCTTTGGCGATGTCCTTGTCGGCCGCGGCGACGAACTGGTCGCGCGTGGCGTAGTCCTTGATGTACGTAAATTCCGGCATCGCCTTGATCGTGTCGGGGGTCGCGCCAGCCATCACCAGCTTGCCCGCCTTGTCCTGAATCTGCGTGACCGGGATCGCCACGTCATGCCGACCGATACCCACGAAACCGCCGGCACCGACGATGACGTAGGACACGTTCTTGTCCGGCGAGATGATCAGGTCCTCGACCTTGCCGACCTTCAGGCCGGCGTCGTTGTAGATGGTCTTGCCCATCAGCGTCTTCTTGACGCTCCATCCTTGGGCGAGTTGGATCGACTCGGTGACGGTGGCTTCAACCGTGGTGGTCGCGCCGGCAACCTGCGACCAGGCAGGCGCCGCAACGCACAGCGTGCCGAGGAAGGTCAGTGCCACAGTGAGGGTCGATGGGTGAAATTTCATGATTCAGTTCCTTGTTTGTTAGTACCAATGGGCGATCGAGGGTGTGGACCGTCTCAGGTGGGTTGTAGGAGCTTGCAGCCGGCACGTCTGTTCGACACCGCACGCGGCCGAATGCCTTCTGCGCGGCGAAACCAAGCGAAAGTTCATGCGCGTTGTTCAGACTTGCGCGAACCCACTGTCTGCGACAGCAGCAGTTGATGGTCGGCGTCCAGTCCCATCGCCCGCGAAAGCGCATCGCGATCGAACCAGGCACGAATCACCGTCGCCAGGCCTTCAGACGCACAGTAGAGGTAGACGCTCTGCGCCATGGCGCCGGCCGTCGCGAAGGCATAGGCCTCGCGCTGCGCGGCAGGCACGTGTTTCATGCGCGTGTGGTCGGCGACGAAGACGAGGTCGAGCGGCGCGGCGTCCACGAAGTCCTGGTTGCCGGTGACACGGCGGACATCACTCGCAACGGTCTTCAACAATGCGTGTGGCACAGGCTCATAGAGAAAGAGCCCTTGTGGCATGGCCACGTAGATCAGAACCTCCTGCGCGTTCATCGCACTCGGCGTTGTTCTCCCACCGACGTCGTGTCGGTTGATGCCGCCTGCGGCCCACAACAGGTCCGACAGCGCCTGCTCGAGCAGTGGCTCGGGCGCAAAGTCACGTTGCGACTGCCGACTCGACAGCGCCGACATCAGAGGCATGCCGCCGCTGAGCGAAGGAGACGGCAGAGACCGTAGCGTGGCGGCACCGCCGACCGGAGGCAACGGCTTCAGCTGCCCCATGAGGCCGAGCGCAAGTTTGGTCAGGGTGTTCATGACAGCGGGGCTTCGAGCCTGTCCATGTCGTGGACCTCTCGTTCGTACGCCGTGGGGCCCTTGAGGACAATCGTCTTCCTCCCACCGTCGTAGTCGGCAACGACGAACTCACGATCGGGGAGGTGACCATGGATCGACGGGAACAGCGCGAACACCTGGTCGCCCGCATCGAGCGCATCAACCGCCTCGCCAACGGGCGCGACAAGCTCCGGGCTTGCCCACACATTCTTTTGCGTGTCCACACGTCCCCAGAGCACGCCGGTGACTCGCCCTGCGGCGTCCAGCTTGACTTTCGAGACCGCGAAGGTGGTCATCGGCCTCATGCCGCCACCGGGGAGTAACCCGCGCGCTTGATCGCGTCGCTGAGCTGTCGGGCATTCGCACTTCTGGGCTCGATCTCGACCGTGAAGGTCGCGAGGTCAACCCGCACCAGCGCCGCGTGGTCGGCGGCCTTCAGCGCTTTGGTGACAGCACCTGCACAGCGTGCGGAGGTCATGTCGGTCACTTGAAAGGCAATCATGTCGAGTCAGTCGTTGAGGCCGACCATGTCGGCGAGATCGCGACCCGGCGACGGCAGGCCTTCGAAGGCGATGCACTCCCGGCCGTCTTGATGCTCGACGATCACGAACACACGCTCAGGCCGATGCTTCGCGTGACCGGCGCCGGCCGGCGGGAAGATCGCCGCAACCTGCGCCCCATCGTGGATGGCATCAACCACCTCGGCGGCAGTCGCCAAGACGCGCGCCCCGACGTCGCGGTCGGAGCCTCCGCCGACTTCACTCCACAGCACCTCGCTGACATGACCGTCCGCACCGATGCGAACCTTTGAGACCTCGAAGCACCGACCTTTTTCGCTGGCCATCGCCCTGGCGCGTTCACCTTGATATGTCATTGGAATAACTCCTGGCCAAAATTGAGTCTTCGAAAGCCACCCGGCGATCGAAACAGTTCGATCTCAGAGGCACGGCACGTCCTTCGCCAATTCGCGGTCGACATCGCCCATGTGCTTAGTGGCTTTTACCTGGCTCAGCCAAGGCAGCGCGTAACGTACGGCTCTCGTCAACGGAGCCAACACGGACGCACTCCCGGAAACGTCGTCCCGCGCCATGGGAGCTGATGAGACTGACTTCAAAGGTGCGCTCGCAAAGGTCATGGGGCAGTGTTGCCCCCTGATCACCTTTCATCTGTTCGTTGTCGCACGCAAGACAGTAATTTGTCTGGCTCGAAGATCCGGCGCCCGCGTTGATGCAAGACCGATCGAGCAGCGAATTCTTGGGTGCGTGCGCCCGCGCACAGACGAGGGTCGAGGCGTTGGGCACAGTCCACAAAGATGCGTTGCCATCTGACTCTTCCGACAAGAGGCCCCGTCGGTTCGCCGTCTAGCACCGGTTACCCGAGCGCGTGACGTGCCGACTCGATCCATGCCACTCGACGCTGCTCTGCCCCCCGTTCCCGCAAATCTCAGAGGAATTCCCATGCAGGCGATCCTGACCACATCTGACTCAGCAACACTTCCGTGCGCCTTCGAGATTCCGATCGCGCAGCCACCCAGCGTCGCGAGCGGTCACGCGGTGGAGGGGTCCATCGACGAGTTGCCGACCCGTCGAGGATTCGCGGCGTTGCTGGCGGCCTATCGTGCCTCCGGGGGAACGGCGCGCGGAGACGACGTGGCCCGCCTGCTCGAGGACCATGGACTTGGCAACTTCATCGGCCTCGCCCGGCTGGTCGCCGCCAACGAAGTGTTCGGCTTCGAATGGCGCTCCACCATCTGGATTCCGATGTTCCAGTTCGACCTCCACGATCTGTCGGTCAAGCCTTCAGCGCGAATGGTGCTCGCGGAGTTGGGCGATGGATTCGATGGCTGGGCACGCGCCGCCTGGTTCGCTCAACCGAACAGTTGGTTGCAGTGTCGCAAACCGGTCGACCTGATGGACAAAGAACTGAACCAGGTCTTGAGCGCGGCACGCGCCGACCGATACATCGCCGTCGGCTGAATGGCCAGGCCGGCCATCGTTATCGACGGCACCCGGTTCAAGACAATGAAGCCGAGGCCTTGACCGGCTTCCTGGCCTGTTTGACCTTACCCACCTTGCCCTGGGCCCAGCGCAGGCTCTTGACTCGAGCTTGCAGCTCGACCAGTGGCTCGACAGCGGTGTGCACCGCACCCCCATAGACGGCTCCATCGTTGCCGTCGAGCGTCAGCAGATCGCCTTCGTGCAGCATTGCTTCGCCGATCTGCAGCGTGCGCCCGGTCTCATCGAGTTGCATCTCCACGCAGCCGACCAGGCAGACCTTGCCCAGCTGCCGCGCGACCACCGCGGCATGCGAAGTGCGCGCGCCGCGCTGCGTCAACAGGCCGGCAGCGAGTTCGAGGGCGGCGATGTCGGCGGTCTCGGCATCACGCCGCACCAAGATGACCGAGGCGCCGGCCACGTGTCGAGCCCGCGCGGCGGCTTCGTCAAAAGCGATCTCGCCAACGGCCACGCCGCTGCTTGCGCTGGCGGCGTGCGCCAGTGGCGTCAAGGGCTTTCCGTCGGAGGACACCGTTCGTGTCGTCACCAGTTCGTCGCGCCAGCGCGGCAGTGCGTTCCCGCGCCACATCGACCGATATGACTCCGGCATCGAACAGGTCGAGTGCGATGCGTGCCAGTGCCTGGGTCGAGCACTTGCCATTGCGCGTCTGCAGCAGGTAGAGGCGGGAGTCCTGCACCGTGAACTCGAAGTCCTGCATGTCGCCAAACTCTTGCTCCAGCTTGGCCGCCGTTTCGCCCAGCGCCCGCCACACCGCCGGCAACACGGCGGCCAGCTCGTCGTGCCCGTAGGCGCTGCGGCGGCCCGAGACCACGTCTTCGCCCTGCGCGTTGAACAGGAAGTCGATCCACAGCTTGGGCTCGCCGCTGACCGGGTCGCGAGTGAACCCGACGCCGGAGCCCGAGCGCCCGCCGGCATTGCCGTAGACCATGGTCTGCAACGTGACCGCCGTCCCGATGCTGTCGGGAATATCGCGCTGGCGCCGGTACTCGCAGGCCTTCGGCGACTGCCAGCTCGCGAACACGGCGCCGATGGCTCCGACCAACTGCGCGTGCGGGTCTTGGGGAAACGGTGTACCGGCAGCGCCCGCATAGGCTTCGAGGTAGCGGCAGGTCAGCGCCCGCAACTCGGCGAAGTCGAGTTCCCGCTCGTCACGTGTGCCGACGAGAGCGGCGCTCTCCGAATCGAAGATCGATGCCGACACTCCGGCAACGACTTCGCCGTAGCTGGCGACCAGCCGGCGATAGGTGTCCCAGACCAGTCGGGGGTTTCCTGTCTGACGCAGAAAGCCGGCCAGCGTCGCGTCGCACAGACCGATGTTAAGCAGCGTTTCCATCATGCCCGGCATCGACACCGGCGCGCCCGAGCGGACCGAAAGAAGGAGCGGCAACCGTGCATCGCCGAAGCGCATGCCGTTGGCACGCTCGATCGCTTGCAGGCCGGGTTGCCACAGGGCGGGTTGCGCCGCCGCGAGGCTGGCAGCAGCGTTCCGGCAGTAAGCCGTGCCGATGGCAACCGCCGGCGGCACCGGCAAACCGAGCGCGGCCATGCGCAGCAGGTTGTAGGCCTTGAAGCCCATTGCCTGGGCCGAAGGCTTGTACTCGGCAGGCGCGCTGCCAGCGGGCGCCGTGCAACCGATCAGATAAAGCGCGTCAGGCCACTGGGCCCCGACCTCGGCATGTCGTTCTTTCACGAACGTGCTCCGGCCTGGTTGAAGGCGACATCGCGAAGCGCGTAGCCCGCCACCAGCAGACGGTCGGACGCCAGCTCGAGCGCGATGGCGAGGTCGTTCGCCAGCATCAGCGACGCAGCGTCCCGGATCGACGCCAAGATCGTGCGCCGGGCGCTGCGCAGCAGTTCATCGCACTCGCGTTCGGAGCGCAGCACGTTCCATGAGGCGGCGAGGAACGCGTCGCTGTCGGCGCTGTCTGCGCTATCGCTGGCAGCACCTAACCGGCGCGCTATCGAGAGAGCCTTGATGTGCTCCTGCGTCGCCGAGAGCACCGACTGCGCCAGCCGCGACAGGATCTGATGGACAGCCGCATTCCAGCCCTGGCGGTGGTCCTCGGCGATCAGGCTCATGAGGAACGCAGCTTCTTCCAGCGCATCGGCAATGTCGTCGGACAGTTCGAGCAGGCGCGCGAAGGGCTGCCAGCGGTGCTGACGCTGGGCGTGGTCCCGGGCCTGCATCACCAGGTGATCGGCCTGGCGCTCCCAGACCTTGGCGCGTTCCGCCAGGCGGCGTGCGGCCTTGCCGGAGTCTTTGTGGTCGCCCTTGCCGGCGGTCGTGATCGCGCCGTGCGTGACGTCATGTGCGAGGCCGTCGCTGACCGCCTGTGCCAGCGCGTGGCAATAGGCGGCATGCTCGTCGATGAGGTCGAATTCGCTGCTGCGTTGTCGCATGCGCCTAGCAAGCAGCATGCGGGTCTCGTCGACGACCAGCGCTGCGGGCTGGCCGGCGAGCAACGCCTTGCTGGCCAGACACAGCACCTCGACCAGGAAGGCGCGGGCATCGTCCACGCCCAAAACCGTGTCCAGCCGATCGCCGATGCGAAACGCGCCTTCGCCCGCCGCCTGCATCGCCGCGAAGATGATCTGCTCACCGCCGGCCTTGAGCCACGCCATGTGACCGGCGTCGAGGCGCGCCACTTCGCGCAGCACCGCGATCGCATCGGTCTTACCGACGAACGGCAGCAGTCGCTTGCGTGCGCGGTTCCAGTCGATCAGGAACACGATGCGCGAGCCGATGCCCTCGAGCGTCTTGTCGAGCGCTGCGTCGTCGGCGCACTCGAACTGCGCGGTACCGAAGGTGTAGGCATGGCCTTCGTTGAGCGCGGCGTCGACCAACGACCGCGTGTCGGCCCATTTCGCACCGAACGTGACCAGCAGCGCCTGGAAGAATTCGAAACGGGGTCGGTGCAGATCCGAGTAGTTCAAGGTGATCGACTTGCCTTCGACCTGCACGACGAGGACGTGTGCGTCGTTGGTGCCGATGTCGTTCTGCAGCAGCAGTCGCTTGCCGTCGCGTGTGGCTGCCGTGTCGAGCCCCGGATGGTCAACCTTGAGTGGCGCGGTGCGGTTCAGGCCGCGCATGAACGCTTCCACATGCGGGCGATCGGTCGGCTGCAGTTGCCAGACGTGCGCACCGGCTATCTCTTCGTTCGACAGGCTGCCGGCCACATGATTGAGTTGCTTGTGCAGGTCCATCACCAGCAGGTGAAAGCTGTCCGCGCCGAAATCGTCACCGTCCGGGCCGTGACCGCGCATGCCTACCCGCTTGGTTTGCCTCTTGCCATCCGTCAGCAAACGCAGTTGCTCGCTTGTCAGCGTTTCGCCTCCCGACTTCTTGCTGCCGATCGTCGCCAGCCAGTCGAGCCAGTGCTTGACCCGTGGGCCGGGCGCGACCTCAGCGCGATGCGCGTCGAGCAGTGGCCGCGCCATCACACCCAGGTCCTCCGCCAATCGCTGCGCCAGGCGTCGCAGTTCAGGAATCACGAAGGCGCCGTTGACCCGTGAGCATGCAGCGGGCACGTCCCGCAGCCAGCGCCCCTCGGCGCCGGCCGACGCCGTCTCTCGACCCAGATCGAGTGCTTCGCTCTCGGGGTGTTCGGCGTGTGCCGCCGCGGCCTGCAGCACCGTCAGGTAAAGCTTCAGTCGGTCGTTGGCGACCAACGCGGCTTTGATCCAGGCGGGAAGCAACAGGGTGCTCGGACCCATCGCGGCGACAGCGTCGGACTTTTGCATCGGAGCCTTTTTAGTTCGAAGATGCGATTGAGTCTGGGCGATGCGCATGACGGTTTCGCGGCAAACGGCGAGCCCGGAGCAATTGCTTGAGATGCATCAGTTCAGTGTGCAAATCTCGCGCATATTTATTCGAGTTCGGGCGCAAGGTGCGTTGGCGCACAGACCGACGACCACCTGGCACGTACCTTCGGCGCGACTCATCCGGGAGTTGCACGAGATGTGGAAGCGAGCGAACACCGTCGTGGCGCAAACCGGGAGGGGGAGGTCATGGATCGACGACATTTCATTCGGCTGACAGCGGGCGGCGGCGTCGCCGTTGTCGCCGGCAGCGGCGCCGGGTGCAGCCAGCAGATGCCCGCCGATGCCATTGCCGCGTGGAAGGGGCCCGGTGCCGAGCCGGATGCGCGCCGCTGGATTCTTGGCTACGCGATCCTCGCACCGCACTCGCACAACCTGCAGTCCTGGCTGGTGGATCTGCGCACGCCGAACGAGATCGTGCTGCGTTGCGACCTCACGCGCCTGCTACCCGAGACCGACCCGTTCTCGCGCCAGATCATGATGAGCCACGGCACGTTCCTGGAACTGCTCGACATGGCGGCGCGCGAGCGCGGCCTGAGGGCGGAGATTGCCTTATTTCCAGTAGGCCCGTTCGGTCCTTCGACGCTCGACCAGCGGCCGGTCGCGCGCATTCGCTTGGTGGCCGACCCCACGGTGACCAAGGACCCGCTGTTCGCGCAGATCCTCCAGCGCCGCACCAATCGAAGTCTGTACGACGTGGCGCGCCCTGTCCCGATGGACGCGTGGCATGCGATGCAGGAGAGCGTGAAGCCGAATACCTTGCGATTCGGATTCGTTGGATTGGATCAACCGGACGCTCTGCAGCGCCACCGGGACATCGCCTCCGACGCATGGCGCATCGAGTTGACCACGCCGCGAACGATCATGGAGTCGTATAAAGTGTTGCGCGTGGGCGCCGCGGAAATCCAAGAGCACCGAGATGGCTTGTACGTTCTGGATCGAATCCCGCTGCTGATGAGCAAGGTGGGGCTGTTCGACCGCAGCAAGCCGCCGGCGCCGAGCGACTACGCCACCACGAGCCAGATCAAGGACTTCACCGCCAAGCTCGACTCGACGCCAGGCTTCCTTTGGATGGTCACCGAGGGCATGACCGGGTGACACAGGTCAACGCGGGCCGGGCCTATGCCCGGGTACAACTCGCCGCCACGGCCGCCGGCATCGCGCTGCAGCCCATGCAGCAGGCCTTGCAGGAGTACCCAGAACAGGCGAAGCCCTACGACATTCGAAGCCTGCTGGACGCGTCGTCCCCTGCCCAGACGGTACAGATGTGGGCCCGTGCCGGCTTCGCGCCCGCTGTGGGTCCGGCGCCGCGCCGCGGCGTCGACGCGCAGCTGTTGCGGGCGTAATCGCGTCATGACCCGGGTTGCGCCGATGAACCCGCCAGGTTTCGACTGGGACGGTCCAACGGGAAACTTCGCGGCCGGACGCTTGTGTGGGGCAGCGCACCGAACTGCCGACCATGAGGTGCTACGCTTTCTACAATCCGGTTTGTGAGTGAGATTTGATGATGCACGACACAGCACACAATCAGCCCGACCAGACCCGAATCGTCGCGCTCTTGGCCAAGGAATCTCATCAACCGGTCGCTGACGTTGAAAAACTGTACGAACACGAGCGTGCCGAACTGGCGTTGGACGCGCACGTCACAAAGTTTCTCCACATCTTCGCGATCCGTAACGTCCAGGCAATTCTGGACAAGCGTGCCGCTGACCACCCGTAAAGTTCGGCTGGCGCCAACCCGATTCGAGTTGCGTAAGCAACTCCACGGTTCATTGAATATGCAGGCAACCCAGCCCAATGTCGGGGACGGTGAGCAAACCCGATCAGCGCTCGAGGTGCGAGATCGACGTGCGACCTTCCGACTGCACCTGCGAACCCTCGAACGAGGAACCGGAGTGCGGCCATGCGCCTTGCCGTGTCACTGCGCCTTAGCTGCCGCGCACCCGCACATACCGCCCAGGCGCCGGTTCGATCGACTTGTAGCCGGCACCCCCGAGCCTCGTGCGCGCAGGCACTTGTTTGCCTTCGCTGGCCTTCAGCCACTTCATCCAGTGCGGCCACCAGCTTCCGGGCAATGCCTGCGCCGATTCCAACCAGGCATCGGTGTCGTCCCCGGCCACCGCATTGATCCAGTGGCTGCGCTTGTTCTTCGATGGCGGGTTGATCACGCCTGCGATATGCCCGCTGGCACCCAACACGAACTGAGTCTTGCCGCCCAGCAGCCGGGTCGTTCGATACGCTGAACGCCAGGGCACGATGTGGTCGTCCTGCGTGGCCAGAACGTAACTGGGCATGTCAATCTTTCCAAGGTCGACGCTGGTACCGCATAGGGTGAGCGCACCCGGTGTCGGAAGCTTGTTCTCCAGGTACAGGTTGCGCAGATACCAGCAGTACATCGGGCCTGGGAGATTGGTGCTGTCGCCATTCCAATACAGCAGGTCAAATGCGTCGGGCGACTTGCCTTCCAGGTAGTTGCTGACGACATAGGGCCAGATCAGGTCGTTGGCGCGCAACATCTGGAACACGAAGCCCAATTCGGCACCTGGATAGATACCGCCTTGGCCGATCTCCTGCTCCCGCTTGGCCACGCCTTGTTCGTCGATGAACACGCCCAGATCGCCCGGCTCGCTGCAATCGAGCAGCGTGACACTCGACACCGATTCATCACCGCGCGCGCGCATCACGGCGAGCGCCGTTGCCAGGATCGTGCCACCCACGCACCAACCCACGGTGTTGACCTTGTCGGCGCCGCTGATGGCCAGCGCGACCTCGACCGCCTTCAGCACACCCTGTTCGACATAGTCGTCCCAAGTGGTCTCGCCCAGCTCGATGCCGGGGTTCACCCAGGACACAAGGAACACGGTCTGCCCTTGTTCGCAGGCGTAACGCACGAAGGAGTTGTCGGGCTGCAGGTCCAGGATGTAGAACTTGTTGATGCAGGGCGGCACGATCACTAGGGGCCGAAGGGCGACCTTGGCACTCAGCGGGGTGTACTGGATCAACTGGAACAGAGGGTTTTCGAAGACCACCGAACCCACCGAGACGGCCACGTTGCGGCCGATTTCGAAGGCCGTGTCGTCGGTGATCGAGATGCGGCGATGCGACAGATCCTCGAGCAGGTTGTCCAGCCCTGCGCGCAGGCTTTCGCCGTTCGTTTCGAAGGCCAGCTTGATGGCTTCCGGATTTGTCGCCGCGAAATTGGCCGGGCTCATCGAGTCGATGAACTGGTGCGCATAGAACTGCGCCTTGTGTTTCGCGGCAGGATCCAGTGGTGCAGCGTCGACCATGCCGTCCAGCAGACGCGAGTTCAGGAGATAGGTCTGCTTGATCGCGCTGAACCAGGGGTTGTCGCGCCAGGCCTCGTCGTTGAACCGCCGGTCACAGTGCCCGGGTGCGGCAATGGGCTCGACGACCACGCCTGTCGCGCGGGCCATCGTACCCATCCACAGCAGCGACTGTTGCTGCCAATAGTGCAACTGCAGTTCCGGAAGCGATGGGGCATGGCCACCAACCCCGTCGGTCGGCAGCGCATCACCGCCGCGCAGACCGGAGAGGGCCAGCCAAAGGCTTCGCGCTGAACTGAAGAGGCCTTGCGCGACCTCGTCAGGCACTTTCGGTTGCGAGCTCATGTCGATCCTTCTTACGGAACGGCTCGGCATGTCTTTGTGTCACGCCGAGATGTCGACAGCAGGGCGGCTGACCGGATGCTCTACTTCGTGTGGGTCAGCCCCTTCATCTCGCCGACGCTCTCCCTGGCACGCTCGGTCAGACCCTTCATGGCCTCGCCCTGCGCTTTCTGGACCATCTCGGTCAATTGCTTCATGTCGGCCAGCATCTTCTGCCAGGCCTTCTGAGCCGCTTCGGCGTGTTGGGTCATGTGACCGCCCTTCGTGGTGGTGCCGGCCATCGCACCCTTGGCCGTCTCCTGCGCGCCTTGCATGGCCTGGGTCAGCATGTCGGTCTGCGTTTTTGCCAGTGCCTGCAGCGCCTCGTAGGTGATCTTGTTGGCCGCGACCAAGGCCTCAACGTCCTTGCGGCGCGCGTCGACGAACGAGTTCGCATCCACGCCCGGCATCTTGAACTGCTCGAAGGTCTTGCTTAGATCGCTGAAGGGGTTGAAGTCAAGGGAAGTGTCTCTCTTTGTGTCGGCGGCCATGGTGTGTCTCCTGATCGGTGGATTTGTGGAAGGAAGCTCAGAGCCTGCGCACGAGCAAGCCGAATGTCTGTGCGTCGGCGCACGAAACTCGCGAAAATAATTACGCCGGTCGGTGGGCCAGCGCACAGAGAAATCGTCTCCATCGGAATAGTTTGACCATGGGTTGGATGCCGATTCAAACTAATCGCCGGCCGCCCATCGCAGCTGCGCCGGCAGATCCCACCGTCACCGCAACCGCGAGCAACGCTTGGCGAACCGGAGACTGCATGACCCGAACCCATCCATATGACTCTGGCCTCGAGAGGAACGAGGCCAATTTCGTGGCGCTTTCGCCGCTCAGCTTCATCGAGCGCACGGCCGCGATTTACCCCGATCGCATCGCCCTGATCTACGGCCCGCGGCGTCAGACCTGGCGCGATACCTATGCGCGTTGCCGGCGCTTGGCCAGCAGCTTGGCGCTGCGTGGCATCGGTCCGGGCGATACGGTGGCGGTGATGATGCCCAACGTGCCGGCCATGTTCGAAGCCCACTTCGGCGTGCCGATGGTGGGCGCCGTTCTCAACACGCTCAACACCCGGCTCGACGCGGAAGCCATTGCTTTCACGTTGCAGCACGGTGAGGCCAAGGTGCTGCTGACCGACCGTGAATTCTCCGGCGTGATCGGCAAGGCCCTCGCGCTGCTCGGCGACCGGCGGCCGTTCGTGATCGATGTCGAGGACAGCGATGCGCCGGTCGGCAAGTCGCTCGCCGACGTATCGTATGAATCCTTCCTTGCCGACGGCGACCCGGGCTTCGTCTGGCAACTGCCCGCCGACGAGTGGAACGCGATCGCGCTGAACTACACCTCGGGCACGACTGGCAACCCGAAGGGTGTGGTCACGCATCACCGCGGAGCCTATCTGAACGCGGTCTCGAACGTCGTCACCTGGGCCATGCCGCTGCATTCGGTCTACCTTTGGACGCTGCCGATGTTCCACTGCAACGGCTGGTGCTTCCCGTGGACGATGGCGCTGCAGGCCGGTACCAGCGTGTGCCTGCGCAAGATCGACACGGCCTTGATCTTCGAGTTGATCCGGGCGCACCGCGTGACCCACCTGTGCGGCGCGCCGATCATCTACGGCATGCTGATCAATGCGCCAGAAGCGCAGCGCGTCGGCATCACCCATGCCATCAACGGCTTGATCGCAGGCTCCGCACCGCCGGCCGCGATCATCGAGGGCTGCGAGCGCATCGGCATTGCGATCACCCACGTCTACGGCCTCACCGAGTCCTACGGCCCGGCGGCCGTGTGCGCGCAGCAGGCCGAATGGGCGGCACTGCCGATCGGCGAGCGCGCACGCCTCAACGCGCGCCAGGGCGTGGCCTACCCGATGCAGCAGGCCATCACCGTGCTGGACCCTAAGACGATGCAGCCGGTGCCTGCCGACGGCGAAACGATGGGCGAGATCTTCTTCCGCGGCAACCTGCTGATGAAGGGCTACCTGAAGAACGCCCAGGCCACCGAGGAAGCCTTCGAGGGCGGCTGGTTCCACACCGGCGATCTGGCGGTGGTCCATGCCGATGGCTACGTCAAGATCAAGGACCGCAGCAAGGACGTGATCATCTCGGGCGGTGAAAACATCTCCAGTGTCGAGGTCGAGGAAGTGCTGTACCGCCACCCGGCCGTGCTGATGGCCGCGGTGGTCGCCAAGCCCGACCCGAAGTGGGGCGAGGTGGCGGCCGCGTTCATCGAGCTGATCGCTGGCGCCAGCGCGACCGAGGCCGAGATCATCGAGCACTGCCGCGCCGAGATGGCGCGCTTCAAGGTGCCCAAGCAGGTGATCTTCGGCCCGGTGCCGAAGACGTCGACCGGCAAGATTCAGAAGTTCCTGCTGCGCCAGCAATTGCAATCGGCTTCGGCCATCGACTGAGAGGCGCACACCATGAACACCTATGCACCCCCACTGCGCGAGATGCTGTTCGCGATGAAGGAGCACGGCGGCCTAGACGCTGTGTTGGCGCAATCCGGCCATGAGGAAGTCAACGGCGAACTGGTCGAGGCCATCCTCGACGAGGCAGCGAAGTTCGCCTCGGAAGTGCTCGCGCCCATCAATGCCCAGGGCGACACGCAGGGTTGCCGCTGGCAAGACGGCGCCGTGACCACGGCAGACGGCTTCAAACAGGCCTACGCCGGGTTCTGCGCGACCGGCTGGAACGCCATGCCGGCCGGCACCGAGTTCGGTGGGCAGGGCATGCCCACGTTGCTGTCCACCGCAGTGCTTGAGATGTGGAAGGCTTCGAACATGGCGTTCTCGCTGTGCCAGATGCTCACGCTCGGCGCGGTCGAGGCTATCACGCACCATGCCAGCGATGCGTTGAAGCAGCGCTACCTGCCCGCCATGGTTGAAGGCCGCTGGACCGGCACGATGAACATCACCGAGCCGCAAGCCGGCTCCGACCTCGCGGCGATCCGCACCAAGGCCGTTCCCGAAGGAGATCACTACCGCATCAGCGGCACGAAAATCTTCATCACCTGGGGCGAGCACGACATGGCTCAGAACATCATCCACCTCGTGCTGGCGCGCCTGCCCGACGCGCCACCGGGCGTAAGAGGCATCTCGCTGTTCGTGTGCCCGAAGTTCCTCGTAACGGCCGACGGCTCATTGGGCGATCGCAACGATCTGGTGTGTGCCTCGATCGAACACAAGATCGGCATCCACGGCAGCGCCACGGCCGTGATGTCGTTCGGTGAGGGGCCAGGTGCCATCGGCTGGCTCGTAGGCGAGGAGAACAAAGGCCTTGCGTGCATGTTCACGATGATGAACCATGCGCGCTTGAACGTCGGTCTTGAAGGCGTGGCGATCTCGGACCGCGCTTACCAGAAAGCGCGGCAGTTCGCCCTCGATCGCGTGCAGGGCAAGACCCTGGGCCGCAGCGCTGATCCAGGCACCGCGCCAAGTGCCACCATCATCGGCCACCCGGACGTGCGCCGCATGCTGATGGACATGAAGGCGCGCGTGGAGGCGATGCGTGCGCTGGCCTACTACACTGCCGGTCAGATGGACCGCGCTCACGGTGACGCCGACGGCGCGGTGCGACGCAGCGCCCAGACGCTGGTCGATCTGCTGATTCCGGTCGTCAAGGGCTGGTGCACCGACAACGCGCTGGGCATCACTTCGGACGGTGTGCAGGTCCATGGCGGCATGGGCTTCATTGAAGAGACCGGCGCCTCGCAACACCTGCGCGACGCGCGCATCACGACTATCTACGAAGGCACGACAGGAATCCAGGCCAACGACCTGATCGGCCGCAAGCTGGCGCGCGACGGCGGTGCGGCGATGAAGCAGCTCATCGCGACAATGACCGCTGACGTCGACGCTGCCGACGATGCGGGCGATGCCTTGCTCGGCAGCATCCGCGCAGCGCTCGCCACCGGCCTGCGCGCACTGACCGAAGCCACCGACTGGCTGCTCGCCGCCCCGGCCCGCGATGCCGCGGCCGGCGCGGTGCCGTATCTGAAGCTGTGCGGTACGGTCATCGCCGGCTGGCTGATGTCGCGGGCCGCGCGTGCCGCGACGCTGCAACTGGCCCGAGGCGATACCGACGGCGACTTTCTCTCCGCCAAGCGAATCACGGCGCAGCACTACGCGCTGCACGTGCTGCCCCATGCCGGCGCACTGCGCGACACGGTGCTGCACGGCGCGGCCACCACGCTGGGGCTGGCCGACACGCAGTTCTGAAGACCTAG
>JANLUW010000632.1:0-5709 GCA_031363645.1 Rhizobacter sp.
GCCGTGCGCCGCCGACAGTCGCGCAGGCGCAGGCGCTCGAGTCGCGTTTGTCCGATTTCAGCGCGCACCGCGACCGCGTCTGCTGGGCGCTGTTGACAGGTGGCGAGTTGCCGGCACAACTCGCCGAGTCGCTGCTCACCCTCACCGCCGAGGTGCATCGCGCCGTGCCGCCCGCATTGCGCGGCGCCGCCGACGCGATGTGCGCCGAGATGCAAAGCCTGCTGCGGCTGGCCGAACACGGCGGCGACGAACCGCGCTTCGCACTCGCCGAACAGGCGCGCGACTGGCCGCGCTTTCGCACCTCGATGCGCTGGCCGCTCGCGCCGCTCGAGCGCGCGATGAGCGGCAATTCGCCGGTGCTGCGCTATGCGATGCGCGTGTCGATTGCGATGCTCGTCGGCTACAACGTCGGCCTGCATCTGCCGTGGGCCGCGCACCCGCAGTGGATCCTGCTGACGATCGCGGTCGTGATGCGGACCAACATCGCGCAAACCATCGAACGCCGCAACGCGCGGCTGATTGGCACGCTGATCGGCTGCGTGCTGGTGACCGCGTTGCTGAGCCTGCACCCAAGCGTGCCGGTGCAGTTTCTCGTGCTCGCAATCGGCGCCGGCATCGCGCACGGCTTCGCGCAGGTGCGCTACCTCGTCGCCGCCACGGCCGCGACCGTGCTCGCGCTGGTCCAGGGCCATCTGCTGCACACCGCCGGCGAGTTCGCGCTGTTCGAGCGCTTGGCCGACACGCTGATTGGCACCGCGCTCGCGTGGGCCTTCAGCTACGTGCTGCCGGCTTGGGAGCGGCGCCAGTTGCCCGCACTGCTGCGGCGCCTGCGCACGGCGCAGTTGCAGCATGCGCAGGTCGCACTCGGCAGCGCCGACCTCGCAAGCGCGAATGCCGACTGGCGTCTTGCGCGCCGTGAAGTGCACGAGAGCCTGGCCGCGATCGCGCTCGCCGCGCAGCGCGCGCAGGCCGAGCCGCTGGCGGTGCAACCGCCGTTCGATCTGCTGGAGCGCGTGCAACTGCGCAGCTACCGTTTGCTCGCCCAACTCGGCGGCCTGCGCACCTGGCGCGAGCAGCCGCGCGCCCTGCCAGCCGCCGAAGCCGAGCCAATGCTCGCGGCGCACCTGGCCCGCATCACGGCCGCGCTCGAATCGCCGTCGACCGGCGCGTTGGCGACGACCGTTGCGCCGGTCGAAGCCCGCACCGAAACGATTTCCAGCAACGAAGAGGCTGCGCAACTGCACCAGCGCCTGCGCGACGCCGCCGACGAAGCCCGCGCACTCGGCACCGACCTCGCCGCAGCGCAGGCTTGGGAAGCGGCGCGACTGCAGGAAAAGCAACGATGAACGCGACAACGCCGATCATTGCTACCACGGCCGCCGTGCCGCCCAACTCCCCCATGATTGCCCAGTACCTGCGCATCAAGGCCGACTTCCCCGACACGCTCGTGTTCTACCGCATGGGCGATTTCTACGAGCTGTTCTTCGACGATGCACGCAAGGCCAATCGCCTGCTCGACATCACGCTGACCGCGCGCGGCACGAGCAGCGGGGAGCCGATCCCGATGGCCGGCGTGCCGGTGGTGTCGCTCGACGGCTACCTCGCAAAGCTGATACGGCAAGGCGAGGCGGTCGCGATCTGCGAGCAGATCGGCGACCCCGCGACCTCGAAAGGGCCAGTCGAACGCAAGGTCGTGCGTGTGGTCACGCCGGGCACCGTCACCGACACGGAGCTGCTCGCCGACAAGAGCGATGCGCTGCTGCTCGCGGTCTCGAAACAAGGCAAACGCATCGGTCTCGCGTGGCTTGCGCTCACGAGCGGCGAGCTCGGCATGACGGAATGCGTCGAGGCCGAGCTCGGCGCGTGGCTGGCGCGGCTGGCGCCGGCCGAAGTGCTGGTCGATCGCGATCAGGTGCTGGCGGCGCTGACCGATTCACAAAGGGGTGCGCGCCTAACGATCACGCACCGCCCGGCTTGGCAATTCGACAGCGCACTCGGCCTGCGCAAACTCTGCGAGCAGTTGCGCGTGGCCAGCCTCGCCGGCTTCAACGCGCAGGATTTGCGTGCCGCACAAGCTGCCGGCGCCGCGTTGCTGAGCTTCGCCGAACACACGCAAGGCCAGAGGCTCGCGCACGTGCGAACGCTCGAGGTCCAGCGTGCCAGCGACGTGCTCGACCTGCCGCCGACGACACACCGCAACCTGGAGTTGACGCAAACGTTGCGCGGCGAAGATTCGCCGACGCTGCTGTCGCTGATCGACACCTGCCGCACCGGCATGGGCTCGCGCGCGCTGCGCCACTGGCTCACGCACCCGTTGCGCGAACGACGCGCGGCAACGCAGCGGCACGACGCGATCGACGCGCTGCACACCGCGAACTTGAGCGAGCTGCGCGACTCGCTGCGCCACGTCAGCGATGTCGAGCGCATCACCGCGCGCATCGCCCTGCGCCAGGTGCGCCCGCGCGAGTTTGCTGGCCTGCGCGCGACGCTGCAGGCGCTGCCCGCGTTGCGCGAGCAGGTGCCACTCGGCGAGGCGGCGCTGCTCGACATGCTCGGCGAGGCGCTGACCCCGCCGGCGCCGATCCTGACACTCCTCGCCGACGCGATCGCCGACGAACCCGCCGTGCTGCTACGCGACGGCGGCGTGATCGCGCCCGGCTTCGACGCCGACCTCGACGAACTGCGCGGCATCGGCGCGAACTGCGATGCGTACCTTCTGGAACTGGAATCGCGCGAACGCACGCGCACCGGCATCGCGAACCTGCGGGTGCAGTTCAACAAGGTGCACGGCTTCTACATCGAAGTGACGCAAGGCCAGGCGAGCAAGGTGCCGTCCGACTACCAGCGCCGTCAAACGCTGAAGAACGCCGAGCGCTTCATCACGCCGGAACTGAAGACCTTCGAGGACAAGGCGCTGTCGGCGCAAGACCGCGCACTGGCGCGCGAGAAGCTGCTGTACGAGCAACTGCTCGATCGCTTGCAGGAATTCATCGAGCCACTCTCGGCGCTCGCCCGCGCACTCGCGAGCGTCGACGCGCTCGCGGCGCTCGCCGAGCGCGCGACGACGCTGAACTGGTGCCGCCCCGAGTTCTGCCGCGAGCCGTGCATCCGCATCGAGGCCGGTCGGCACCCGGTGGTCGAAGCGCGGCTGATGGAGCTGGGCGCCGGCAACTTCATGGCCAACGACTGCAAGCTCGACGCGGCACAAAAAATGCTCGTGATCACCGGCCCGAACATGGGTGGCAAGAGCACCTTCATGCGGCAAGTCGCGCTGATCGCGCTGCTCGCGGCGATGGGCTCGTTCGTGCCGGCGCGCACCTGCCGGCTCGGGCCGATGGACGCCATCCACACCCGCATCGGCGCGGCCGACGATTTGGCGAACGCGCAGTCGACCTTCATGCTCGAGATGCTAGAAGCTGCCGCCATCATCCATGGCGCGACCGAACATTCGCTGGTGCTGATGGACGAGATCGGCCGTGGCACTTCGACCTTCGACGGCCTCGCACTTGCGAGCGCCATCGCCAGCCACCTGCACGACAAGACGTGCGCGTTCACGCTGTTCGCCACGCACTATTTCGAGCTGACCGAGCTGCCGGTGAAGCACGACCGCGCGCTGAACATGCACGTGTCTGCGGCCGAGAGCGGCGACGACATCGTGTTCCTGCACGAGCTGCAACCGGGGCCGGCGAGTCGCAGCTACGGCGTGCAGGTGGCGCGCCTCGCCGGCATGCCGACGAGCCTGCTGCGCCAGGCGCGCGCGACGCTCGAAGCGCTCGAGACCAGCAAGCACGCGGCCGATGCGCAGATCGACTTGTTCGCCGCGCCGCCAGCCGCGCCGCATGCAGAAGCATCGAAGCTCGAAGTGGCCGTAGCCGCACTCGAGCCCGATATGCTCTCGCCCAAAGAGGCGCTCGCCGCGCTCTACGAACTCAAATCTCTCTTGGGGAAATCACAATGACCTACTGCGTGGGCATCAAACTCGACGCCGGACTCGTCTTCATGTCCGACTCGCGCACCAACGCGGGCCTCGACCAGATCAGCACCTACCGCAAGATGATGGTGTACGAGAAGCCGGGCGAGCGCTTCATGGTGATGCTGTCGGCGGGCAACTTGTCGATCAGCCAGTCGGTGCGCGAGATTCTGCAGGTCGAGAAGATCGAAGGCGCCGACGGCCAGCAGATCACGATCTGGAATGCCACGAGCATGTTCGATGCGGTACGCGTGCTGGGTGCCGCCGTGCGCCGCATTCACAGCCAAGACGGCGCCGCACTCGAACGCGCCGGCGTCGACTTCAATGCCTCGATGATCTTCGGCGGCCAGATCGGCAACGAGGCGATGCGCCTGTTCCTCGTCTACTCGGCCGGGAACTTCATCGAGGCAACGCGCGAGACCTGCTACTTCCAGGTCGGCGAATCGAAGTACGGCAAACCGGTGCTCGACCGCATGATCACGCCGGTCACGCCGCTCGACGAGGCCGCAAAGTGCGCGCTGGTGTCGATGGATTCCACACTCAAGTCGAACCTTTCCGTCGGTCTGCCGCTCGATCTGCTGGTGTACGAGGCCCACAAACTTCAGACCGAGCAGATCGTCTGCATCGACGAGCACAACCCGTACTTTCAGATGATCCGCGGCAACTGGGGCCTGAAGCTTCGCGAGGTGTTCGAGTCGCTCGAAGATCCGCAGTGGGGCAACGGGCCGACGACCGCGCCGCTTTGCGTCGCGTCGAAACGCTACGAGACGATGAAGAAAATCACACACCCGGACGAGAAGGTCGTTTGATGGCGGCGCCGCCGCGGACCATTGTCTTTTCGCATGCGAACGGGTTTCCCGCCGGCACCTATCGGCTGATCTTCGAGGCCTGGCGCGCCGCTGGCTACACGGTTCACGCGATCGAGAAGTACGGGCACGACCCGCGCTTCCCGGTCACCAACAACTGGCCGCACCTGCGCGCGCAGCTGATCGAGTTCATCGAGCACGTTGTCGGCGGGCCGGCGTTTCTCGTCGGCCACTCGCTCGGCGGCTACTTGAGCCTGATGGCCGCGTCGCGCCGGCCCGACTTGGCGAGCGGGCTGGTGATGCTCGACTCGCCGGTGCTCTCGGGCTGGAAGGCACGCGCGGTGCAGGTGGCCAAGGCCCTCGGCGCCACCGAGCGCTTCGGGCCGGGGCAGGTGTCGAGGCGGCGCCGTCAACAATGGGGGGACCACGACGCGGCGTTCGCGCACTTCGCCGGCAAGCCCGCGTTCGCGCGCTGGGCGCCTGGCGTGCTGCACGACTACATCAACAGCGGGACCGAGGCCCACGGGCCGGCACATCGGCTGAGCTTCACACGCGAGGTCGAGACCGCGATCTACAACAACCTGCCGCACCACTTGGTCCGTCTGCTGCGCGCGCATCCGCTGCAATGCGAGATGGCCTTCGTGCGCGGCACCGCTTCGAACGAGGTGCGTCAGGCCGGATTGCGCACGACCACACGGCTCGCCAAGGGCAATGTGACGGCGATCGAGGGCTCGCACCTTTTCCCGTTCGAGCGCCCCGCCGAGACCGCCGCTGCGGTCTTGAAACTGATCGCTTCCATGCGGTCACCGGGCCAGACCCCCCGCCTATAATCGGGCTTTATCACCAGGGCATTCGTGTCAATCACGTGCTGCACACAATGACCAAGTACGTCTTTGTCACCGGCGGTGTGGTGTCCTCGCTGGGCAAGGGCAT
>JANLUW010000636.1:0-4055 GCA_031363645.1 Rhizobacter sp.
TTGCTGAAGGCCGCGCAACCCGATGTCGAGTTCGTCGCCGAGCAGGCGCCGCCGCTCGGCAAGCTCGATGCCGGCAGCGTGGCGCAGGCGCTGGCCGATGCGAAACCCGACGCGATCTTCAACGTGCTGTTCGGCGCCGACCTGACCAAGTTCGTGCGCGAGGGCACGACGCGTGGCTTGTTCCAGGGCCGTGAGGTGGTCAGCGTGCTGACCGGCGAACCCGAATACCTCGACCCGCTGAAAGACGACACGCCGAACGGCTGGATCGTCACCGGCTACCCGTGGTACGGCGTGCAAACGCCCGAGCACAAGGCTTTCTTCCTCGCGTACCACGGCAAGTACAGAGACTACCCGCGCCTCGGCTCGGTGGTCGGCTACACGATGATCAAGTCGATCGCGGCCGGCGTGAAGAAGGCCAAGAGCACCGAGGCCGACAAGCTCGTCGCCGCGTTCGAGGGCCTGCAAATGGATTCGCCGTTCGGCAAGTTCATGTACCGCGCGGAGGACCACCAATCGACGATGGGTGCGTTCGTCGGCAAGACGAAGAACGAAGGCGGCAAGGGCGTGATGGTCGACTACAAGTACCTCGATGGCGCGAAATTCTTGCCGAGTAACGAGAAGGTCAAGGCCTTGCGCGCGCCGAACTGACCCACGTTCTCTGCGCCGTCTCTTCGCATGACCTTCTCCGGCCTCATCGTCCAACTCCTCAACGGCCTGGCCGGCGCTTCGTCGCTGTTCCTTGTCGGCGCGGGCCTGTCGCTGATCTTCGGCGTCACCCGCATCGTCAATTTCGCGCACGGCTCGTTTTACATGCTGGGCATCTACATCGCCTACATGCTGGCCGAACAACTCGGCGGTGGCATGTGGTTCTGGCCGTCGCTGTTGCTCGCGTCGATCGCGGTCGGCGTGATCGGCGCGGTGGTCGAAATCGTGCTGCTGCGCCGCGTGTACCGCGCACCCGAGTTGTTCCAGCTGCTTGCCACCTTCGCGCTGATGCTCGTGATCAAAGATGCGGCGTTGTGGGTCTGGGGACCCGAAGACCTGCTCGGCCCGCGCGCACCCGGCCTCTCGGGCGCGGTCGACATCCTCGGCCGCCGCTTCCCGACGTACGACCTTTTCCTGATCGCCGTCGGCCCGCTCGTGCTCGGCGGGCTCTGGCTGCTGCTGACGAAAACGCGCTGGGGCACGCTGGTGCGTGCCGCCACCCAAGACCGCGAAATGGTGAGTGCACTCGGCGTCAACCATGCGTGGCTGTTCACTGGCGTGTTCGCACTCGGCACGATGCTCGCGGGTCTCGGCGGGGCGTTGCAGTTGCCGCGCGAGCCAGCGAACCTGGGGCTCGATCTGGCGACGATCGGCGACGCGTTCGTGGTGGTGGTGGTCGGTGGCATGGGCTCGATCCCCGGCGCGTACGTCGCCGCCTTGCTGATCGCCGAGATCAAGGCGATCTGCATCGGCATCGGCACGGTCGATTTGTTCGGCGTCGGCTTCGCTTTCTCGAAGCTAACGCTCGTGGTTGAGTTTCTCGTGATGGCCGTCGTGCTGGTCATTCGCCCGTGGGGCCTGATGGGCAAGCCGCAGGCCGTGAGCCGCAACTCCGCGCCTGCCGAGACGCCGCTGCGCCGGGCCGACACGCCTTTGAAGATCGCCGGTGCCGTGCTGCTGATCGCGCTGATCGCGTGGCCGGTCGCGACCGCGAGTTCGCCGTACCTCACCGTGCTCGCGATCGACCTGCTGACCGCGGCGCTGTTCGCGACCAGCCTGCACTTCATCATGGGCCCGGCCGGCATGCACTCGTTCGGCCACGCGGCGTACTTCGGGCTCGGTGCGTACGGCGCAGCGCTCGGGGTGCGCTCGTTCGGGTTGCCGATGGAGGTGGCGTTGGTGTTGTCGCCCTTCGTCGCGGCCATCGGTGCGCTCGTGTTCGGCTGGTTTTGCGTGCGGCTCTCGGGCGTGTACCTCGCGATGTTGACGCTCGCGTTCTCTCAGATCGTCTGGTCGGTCGTGTTCCAGTGGGACGACGTCACCGGCGGCAGCAACGGCTTGACCGGTGTGTGGCCCGCCGAGTGGCTCGCCGACAAACGCACCTACTACTACCTGACGCTCGCACTCGTTGTCGGCGCCATCCTGCTGATCCGGCGAGCACTCTTTGCTCCCTTCGGCTACGCGATGCGCGCCGGCCGCGATTCGCCGTTGCGCGCCGACGCTATCGGCATCGACGTCAAGCGCATCCAGTGGGTCGCGTTCGTGATCGCCGCGGTCTTCGCGGGCCTGGCCGGCGCGCTGTACGCGTTCTCCAAAGGCAGCATTTCGCCCGACACCGTGGCCGTCGGCCGCTCGGTCGACGGCCTCGTGATGGTGCTGCTCGGCGGCTTGCAGACGCTCGCCGGTCCGGTCGTCGGCGCGGTCACGTTCACCTGGCTGCAAGACGCGGTCGCTCGCAACACCGACTACTGGCGCGCGCTGCTCGGCGGCATCATCTTGCTGCTCGTGCTCGTGTTCCCGCAAGGCATTGCCGGCTTCGCCGGCGGGCTGTTCGACCGAATGAAGAACGCGAACGCATGAGCCTGCTCAAGGTCACCGGCCTCGGCAAATCGTACGGCGGCAACTGCGCCGTCGACGGCGTGAGTTTCGAGGTCGCGGCCGGCGAACTGCTCGCGCTGATCGGGCCGAACGGCGCGGGCAAGACGACCATGTTCAACATGGTCAATGGCCAGTTGCGCGCCGACACCGGTTCGGTCCTGCTCGACGGCCATGAGCTGATCGGCCGCAAGCCGCGCGACATCTGGCACAAGGGTGTCGGCCGCACCTTCCAGATCGCCGAGACATTCGCTTCGCTGACCGTCGTCGAGAACGTGCAGATGGCGCTGCTCTCGGCCGACGCCAAGCTGTACGCGCTGTGGCGGCGCGCTGCCGACCACAAGCGCGCCGAAGCGCTTGCGCTGCTCGAGCAGGTCGGCATGCGGGCCCAGGCCGATCGGCCCTGCAGCGTGCTCGCGTACGGCGACGTGAAACGCGTCGAGCTCGCGATCGCGATGGCCAATGCACCCAAACTGCTGCTGATGGACGAACCCACCGCCGGCATGGCGCCGCAGGAGCGCAACGAGTTGATGGCGCTGACCAAGCGCCTCGTCGTCGGGCGCGGCATGGCGGTGCTGTTCACCGAGCACAGCATGGACGTGGTGTTCGCCTGCGCCGACCGCATCATCGTGCTGGCGCGCGGGCGGTTGATCGCCGAGGGCGTGCCCGAGCACATCCGCAATCACCCGAAAGTGCAGGAGGTGTACTTCGGCAGTGGCAAGACCTTCGAGGAAAAAAAGGCGGCGACGGCATCATGACGATCGCGCTGCTCGAAGCAAAGCAACTCAACGCTTGGTATGGCGCCGCGCAAATCCTCTTCGACGTCGACCTGCACGTGAACCGCGGCGAGGTGGTCGCCTTGATGGGCCGCAACGGCGCGGGCAAGTCGACCACATTGAAGGCGCTGATGGGCCTGCTCGCCAAGCGCAAGGGCGCGATCACATTCCTCGGCAACGACGTGTCCAAAGCCGAGCCGCACGACGTGGCCCGCGCGGGCCTCGGCTACGTGCCCGAAGACCGCCGCGTCTTCGCCGACCTCACCGTGATGGAAAACCTCGAAGTCGGCAGGCAGCCCGCGCGCCTGTGGACCGATGGCACGCCCGCGCCGCTGTGGACGGCAGAAAAACTCTTCGCGCTCTTCCCCAACCTCGGCGAGATGCCCGACCGCCCCGGCGGCCGCATGAGCGGCGGCGAGCAACAGATGCTGACGGTGGCGCGCACACTGATGGGCAACCCGTATGTCGTGCTGCTGGACGAGCCGAGCGAGGGCGTCGCACCCGTCATCGTCGAGCAGATGGCGAAAATGATTCTCGAGCTCAAGGCGCAGGGCGTGAGCATCCTGCTGTCGGAGCAGAACATGCATTTCGCGGCGCTGGTGTCCGACCGGGCCTATGTGCTCGAGAAGGGCCAGATCCGCTACCGCGCTTCGATGGCCGAGCTCGCGGCCAACGTCGAAGTGCGGCGCGCGTACTTGA